>DAHYUM010000049.1 GCA_027398005.1 bacterium | reverse complement strand
CGAGGCCAATAGAAGCAGGGTATAGTAGAGTACAAAATTACGCGTGAAGAGGAGCTCTTTAATAATGAAAATAAAGAGGATTGCGGTAAATGACTGAATGAATACATTCTTTGTTATGGCAATAAAACGTAAAAAGGGGGAATGGGTAATGTTATCGTAAATCCCGCTTATCTTTGCGCCGAAATACCAGACTATAAGAAGTATTAAAAAAAGCACCTGAAGCGAAAGCTTTGAATAAAATATACCTAATGACTGTGCCATAGAGGCCGATGCAATAAACGAAGCGGCTATAAGTAAGAAATCGCTTAACAGCTGTGCTTTTATAAAACTTTTATTTACCGCTAACATTAATTCTCTTATTTGTTTCTAAATAAGTTATATTTTTCTTCTACGTAGGTTTTTATCTTTTCTTCAAAAATCTGTCTTGAGAACTGTTCTGCAAAATCATGTATTTTAACATAATCGGGCTCTTTAATAGTTTCGAACCTTTTAACGGCAGCGGCAATTGCATTCGGCGTCTGTTCGTAAAAATGGACCCCGTTAAATCCGTCGATTACAGTTTCCCCCGTGCCCCCTTTATTGAGTGCAATTACGGGTGTTCCGCAAGAGAGTGCTTCTACCACCGTAATGCCGAAATCCTCTTCGGCGGCAAATACAAATGCCTTTGCCTTGCGCATATAATGGTTCAGTTTTTCAGCTGGAAGATAACCGAGCAGTTCAATATTCTTTGCCGCCTTCGATTCCACCAGCTTTCGGTTTGGCCCGTCCCCGGCTACAAGCAGTTTTTTATCGGGCATTCCTGCAAAGGCCTCTACTATCATCTCCACCTTTTTATAAGGTACAAAGCGTGAGGCAGTGAAATAGAATTCCTCTTTATTAGTTTCCAGCGGGTAAAGGTGCGTATCAACCGGGGGATAAATTACATCGGCGTCCCGGTTATATATCTTCTTTATTCTCCCCGCAATATATTTTGAATTTGCAATGTAATGGTCAACCCTTCCCGAAGAAATTACATCCCAAATCCTTATTTTATGCAGAATTCTCTTGGCAATAACGCCTTTAATGCCTTTATCCAGCCCCGCGCTTTTAAGATATTCGTGGTATAGGTCCCACGCATATCGTATTGGCGTATGGCAGTAGCATATATGCAGCTGATTCTGTCCTGTTAATGCCCCCTTGGCAACCGCGTGCGAGCTTGAAAGCACCACATCGTACCCTGAAAGGTCGAACTGCTCAATTGCAAGGGGGAATAGGGGAAGGTAATTACGGAATTTCTTTTCGGCAAAGGGGAGCTTTTGAATGAAGGAAGTTTTTACTTCCTTATTTTTAAGCACTTTCTTCCTTATTTCCTTATCCGGGTAGGCAACCAGTGAAAAAATATCAAAATCGTTCCAGATATTAAGGAATGATTCGATGCACCTTTCGGAGCCGGCATAATCTACAAACCATTCGTGTACTAAGGCTTTCTTCATATTTAATCTTGTTAAGAATTTATACAAATTTAATAAGACTTTTGACTATTTGACAGGTAAAAGGGGAGGGGGAAAAGAAATATTTTTTCCCCCTGATTCAGGAAAAAATTGTATAATTGTAAAAGTTAAATTGACTGAAATTATATAGAGGGGAATTTTACGTTTAATATTTCATCCATAGTAATTGCTAAAAACGCGGGTACTACAATTGGCCCCTGTCTCGAAAGCCTTAAAGTCTGTTGCGGGCAGGTTTTTGTTGTGGTAGATAAAAGTTCATCCGATAATACTCTCGAAATCGTGCAGAATTCGGGGGTTGAATTTGAAGTGAGGGAGTGGCAGGGCTTTGCAGGCACAAAGAAATATGCCTTAAGCAGGGTTAAAAACGATTGGGTATTATGGGTCGATTCCGATGAAGTGCTTACTGTGGGGCTTCAGGAGGAATTAAAAAGGCTTAAAGAGGGGGAGCCTGAATTTCCGGTTTATAAAGTAGCCAGGCGCGCTTATTTCCTGGGCAAATGGATTAAACACGGAGGGTGGTACCCTGGCTATGTGGCGCGGCTTTTTAACAAGAGCATAGTTAATTTTAACGATAATGACGTTCATGAGGGACTGGATTATAAAGGAAACGCGGGAATTCTTAAAAATGACCTTGAACACTTTACCGACCTTAGTATTAAGCATTATTACGAGAAATTTAATAATTATACATCCCTGGCCGCTTCGGAATTGGAGAAAAAGGGGAGAAAATTTAAAGCGATTGACCTTTTACTCCATCCTGCCTTTTTCTTTTTTAAAATGTATATTCTCCGGCTCGGTTTTCTTGACGGGATACAAGGCCTTATTCTTGCCGTGTTTTCAACTAACTATGTTTTTACCAAGTATGCCAAATTTTGGGAATTAAAGGGAAAGAAGTAATATGAAAGTAGGTATTATTGCCAATATAACAAAAGAGAATATCTTTCCGGCTCTTGAGCATTTAATTAAGCTTCTTGAAAAAAACGGTTTTGAGTATTTCCTTTCGGACCTGCTTTACGCGAGCAGGGAAAACTTCGGAGCCTCAATACCCGAAACGAGTTTCATACCTAATTCCTCATTCGGAATGTGCGATATTGTAATTTCATTTGGGGGAGACGGAACAATGCTTAATACGGCATACGACCTTAGAATGACCAACACCCCCGTTGCCGGAATCAACTTTGGCAAATTGGGTTTCCTTGCCGAATATGAAATTAACGGAATTGAAGAGTTTATTAAGGATTTGAAGGAAAAGAACTACATTACCGAAGAGAGAATGGCCCTTCAGGCTAAATGCGGTAAGGAATCGGGGCAGGAATTATACGCCATTAACGACCTGGTGCTTGATAAAGGCAGGTGGCCTAA
This sequence comes from bacterium, assembly GCA_027398005.1. Taxonomy (GTDB): domain Bacteria; phylum Bacteroidota; class Ignavibacteria; order Ignavibacteriales; family Melioribacteraceae; genus JAEXUB01. Next base: position 14,073 of record DAHYUM010000049.1, on the reverse strand, counting down.
AATGATTGAACTCACAATTCAGGTCAACGGTGAATATGTAACCACTTTCTCGGCAGACGGGCTTATTGTTTCGACCCCTACAGGTACAACAGGTTATTCTCTTTCAACGGGGGGACCTATAGTTGTTCCCAATGCGGATGTTATTACAATATGCCCTATTGCCCCCCATACGCTTACTATGCGCCCTCTTGTCGTTTCGGCAGATAAAGTTATTACCGTAACTATGAAATCGCAGCATACAAGCGTTCAGGTTAACTGCGATGGGCAGAGGGTTAATTATTACGAGCCCCCGGTAACAATCGAAATTATGAAGAGCAATAATCCTTTCCAGCTTATACACACCAATAAGACAAATTACTTTGAAATTTTACGGAACAAGCTTTTCTGGGGAATTGATTTAAGAAAAAATTCATAGAAACGAGGATAGAATGAAAGAATTATTATTTTTCCTGTTTTTAATTTCTGTAGGCTTAACTTATGCCCAGACAAAGGGCAAAATGACGTTTGATGAAAAAGGGAAAAGAAATATGTATCTGGGGTACGGCGATAAATCGGTTTTTAAGGATACCAGTTTTTCAACCTGGTACGGCGCCGAATATGATATGTACGACGTTGACAAGGGGGAACTTAGCGCAATTACTCCCGACGATTTAAAAGATATAAAAATTACTATTGTACTGGGTACCTGGTGCAGCGATAGCAGAAGGGAAGTGCCCCGCTTTCTTAAAATACTGGAGTATCTAAAATTCGACGAGAAAAACCTTGATTTAATTTTTGTGGACCGGGATAAAAAGAACCCCTTTGGCGATATTGAAGCATTAAAAGCTAAATATATTCCCGCAATTGTCATTTTTAAGGGGGACCAGGAACTTGGGCGCATTGTAGAAGCCCCAAAGGATACGCTGGAAAAGGATTTTATTGCAATTCTAAAGAAAAACTAAGTTTATATTTTAAAATAAAAAAGGCCGGGTTTTAACCCCGGCCCCAAATAAACTGTAATAATTTATAAAGCCCTTTCAAAACACCCTGCTAAAGTGCCTTGTCAGTTGCTGCTTGTTTCAAGTTCCGGAATTTCTATTGCAGTAATATCCTTAAAGTGCTTCGGCTTTTTTGAGCCTCCGTTCTTCTTTCCGGCTACTTCAATAGGAATTTTGTTCTCTTCTTTTTCCTGCTTTAAATCATGGTAAACATAAACATCGTTCTTGTAATTGCGCAGAACAATCCTGTCCTCGTCATGATGAAGCACATACTGGGGCAGAATAGGTATTTTACCGCCGCCGCCGGGGGCATCAATTACAAGATGGGGTATGGCTAAACCCGATATGTTACCTCTAAGCTTATAGATTATGTCTAATCCGGTCTGGATAGAGGTCTTAAAGTGCCTTGTCCCTTTGGTTTCGTCCGCCATAAAGAGGTAATACGGCTTAACCCTTATTTTAAGAAGTTTAAGAAGGAGTTCTTTCATAACTTCAGGGTCGTCATTAACCCCTTTCATAAGAACGGCCTGGTTCCCGATAGGGCAACCGGCATCGGCCAGCATAGCGCAGGCCTTGGTGCTTTCGGGGGTAATTTCCCACGGATGGTTGAAATGGGTATTAATATAAATAGGATGATACTTTTTGATTATCTCAACCAGCTTTGGCGTAATACGGTGCGGAAGTACGCAGGGCATTTTGGTGCCGATGCGGATAATTTCCACATGCTGAATTGAGCGGAGCCTTTTAAGTATTTTCTCTAGCATGGTATCGGTAAGCATAAGAGGATCGCCCCCCGACATAATTACATCCCTTATTTCGGTATGCTTTTCGATGTATTTGAAAGCAGATTCGAGCTCTTTCATCGAGATTTTATCGGCATTGCCCACCTTTCTTTTACGGGTACAGAAACGGCAGTACATACCGCACTGGCTGGTGGTAAGGAATAGAGCTCTGTCGGGATATCGATGAGTGATATTGGGAACGGGACTCATCTCATCTTCTTTTAACGGATCTTCCGCGCCGTCCAAATCCTCTAGTTCATCCTTATCCGGTACGCACTGGCGCCAGATAGGATCTCCCTGGTGGCGGATTAAACTGAGGTAATATGGATTGATTCTGGCCTGAAAGAAACCGTCAAGCTGTTCAGCAACACTCTTATCCAGATTGAACTTCTCAACCATCTGGTCAACAGTGTGAATGCTATCGCGAATCATTTGTTGCCAAAGTTCCATGATATATTGCCCTTTATATTTTTATGTATTTGCCAAAAACTATTAAGTTATCGTTCATTGAGTAAAAGTCCCTAATTTCGGTTAGAATCGAATACTTATTCCGCAGATAGAAGTTCCTTGTAGGGGTATAATTTTCCCTCGAAGAAGTTTCTGCAAGAATCCAGCGTCCGTTTCTTTCCTTTGCGAAATTTTCGACATGCTCTAGAAGTTTTTTCCCTATTCCCTTGTTCTGGGCTGTGGGGTCCACTACTATCCAGTACATATCGAAAACTCCATCGGTCAATGCACGTTTTCCCGTGCAGTGATAACCTAAAACTTTTCCTTCATCCTCATAGACAAATACATTGTAATAATCCTGCTGAGGTTTGGCAACAGCTTCGTCAATAAGCTCAAGAGCCACATCCTTCTCTTCGGCACTGAAAATGTCGATTGAAGAGAGGATATTTTTAATCTGCTCTCTATCGTCAGGATGCAATTTTCTTATCATAGCTCTTTCTTTCCAATGCTATTGAGGCCAGTTTGTAAAGAAGTTTATTGTAATTAAGCCCGAATGCTGCAGCGCTTCTTACAAAGCCGCTGTCGGGCGAAATATCGGGATTAGGGTTAACTTCAATTACATAAGGCACATTCCGTTTGCTTATCCTAATGTCCACCCGTGCGTAATCGCGGCATTCGAGTGCGTTAAATGAATCTATTGCCAGTTTTTCAATCTTTTTTCTTAAACCCCTTTCTATTTTGGCAGGGCAGCGGGGGGTTGTATGTTTATAATAAACACTGTTCGGAGACCATTTGGCTTCGTATGTTATAATCTTAGGCAGGTTTTTTGGCAAACCGTCAAATACAATTTCGGATATAGGCATTACATTGCCCCCTAAAATTGCCACGTTTATCTCCCTGCCGTCAATATATTCTTCAATAATAACCGACTGATGGAACTTGCCGAAGAGATAATCGACTCTTTTTGCCATCGAATCGTAATCCTTTGCCACCGAAAACTCCGAAATCCCAATACTTGCGTCTTCGCTGGCTAATTTGAGTATTACAGGGAATTTAAGAGCGAATTTTTCTTCAGCAGGAAGTTTGCTTCTGTAATTGGCAATATGATAAGCAGGAGTTGTTATTCCGTGCGATTCCAAAATAACCTTCGCGCGCGACTTAATAAGGCAGTTGCTCAGGCTGGCAGGTGTATTGCCTGTATATTCATAACCCAAAATGTCGTATAATCCGGCGGCATAACTTTCATAATAAGAATTGCCTTCGACCGATTCGACGAAGTTGAATACTAAATCGGGATTGTAACTCTGTATTCTGCTCATAACCTGAGGAATATTACCGTTAAAACCGAGCATCGAAACCTGCCTGAATTTTTTCTGGAGGGCTTTTCTTATAATTTCAATGTTCTTAATGAATTCGGTTTCCGAAAGATCGATATTCTCTTCCTCGCTGGCTACTTCCTTGCCAAGGTAATTGTTGTAATACTTTACCGGCTCGTTGTAGCAGATCAATATTTTCAAGTCCGATTTCATATCAAATTATACCGTTTGACAGCTGAATGGAGCACCAGGTTTAACATTTCGTCGTATGGAACATTTGCCGAGCGCGCTGCTTTTGGATAACAGGAATTGTCTTCCGGATCCGGAAGAATGCCCGGAAGGGGATTGACTTCGATGATGTTAGGTGTATTGTTCTTATCCAGTCGTACGTCAATGCGGCTCCAGTCCCTGCAGTTTAATACCTTATATGTGTTTAAAACGGTTTTTCTAATTTCGTCTTCAAGCTTTTTGTCTATCTGCGCCGGGCAGGTAAAAATCTTAAGCGGGTTTTCCCTGGTATCGTAAATCCATTTTGCTTCGTAGGAATAAATTTTAGGGGCGCCGTCGGGCAGTTCGTCAAAATTAATCTCAACTATGGGAAAAATTCTGGCTTCCTCTCCGTTGCCAATAACCGCAACGGTAAATTCCCTGCCATTCAAAAACTCCTCTGCAATAAAAGGCTGGTTGTATTTAGGAAAATATTCCCGGAGCACTGAATTTAATTCTTCAAGGCTGTTAATGAAATTCTTATTGTAAATTCCCTTGCTCGAGCCTTCTCCGACCGGTTTAATCATAACCGGGAACGCGAGGTCGAAATCCTTAAGGCCTTCAATGCTTTCCAGAAGCCGGAATTTGGCGTTTGGAATTTTGTAATACGAAAGAATCTCCTTGGTTCTGGCTTTATTAAGGCATGTAGCCAGTGTAAGGGGGTCGCTGCCGGTGTAGGGAATGTTAAGCATATCCAGCATAGCCGGAATCTGCGCTTCCCTTCCTATTCCGTAGAAGCCTTCGGCTATATTGAACACTATATCGGGCTTGACGGCACGGAATTTTTCGAAAGCGTCTTCGTTCGCTTCAATCATTGTAACGTTGTTGTATTTCTCGAGGGCATTTTTTACCGCATTGATGGTGTCCATCGTATCCCATTCGGCAAAAATATCGTTTGAATATGTGTTTTCGTGGTGTAGAGAGAGAGGTGTGCGGTCGGAAGTTGAGTTAACTTCCGGTTTTACATTATAAGAAAGAGCAACATTCAACTTTTTATTTTTAAACAACAGAGTAATTACAAAATTCCTAAAAATTTTTTCTGTAATATAACTATTATAAAATGATATGCAAGTTTTTAAATCACTTTTAAAAATATTTTTTGCGGGATGAAAAAATTTCTGATTAAAAAATTTTAACCAATGAAGGAAAGTTTTAAAGACTCGGAAAAGTTTTCAGTCAGATGTTTCTTTACCGAATGGTGTTCTTCTTTCATCAGACGGGGATCTTCTTCGATGATTTTAAAGGCGGCCTGCTTTGCTTTCAAGAGCAGATCGGTATCGGCAACAAGGTCGGCAAACTTAAGTTCAGGCAGTCCGCTCTGTTTAATACCGAAAATATCTCCCGGTCCGCGCAGTTTCATATCAACTTCGGCAAGATCGAATCCGCTTGTGTAATTAATCATAGCGTTCAGGCGGATGAAAGACTTGTGCCTGTCTATCTGAGCCTGCGAAAGGTAATCGAGGTTGATATTATTTATGATAGAGTCTGACAGAAAATCATTTTTTGTGATTAATAGGCAGTATGCCTGCTTACTGCTTCTTCCAACCCGTCCCCTTAACTGATGCAGCTGCGATAAACCGAACCTGAACGAGTCGTTTATTACAATTATATTCGCGTCAGGTATATCAATTCCAACTTCAACAACAGTAGTAGCAACAAGAATGTCAAAATCTTTGGCGGCGAAACGGTTCATAACCTCTTCCTTATCGCGCCATTTCATCTTTCCGTGAATCATATCCACTCTGCAGTCCGAAAAAACTGTTGAGCGCAGTTCTTCAAAGTGGGTTTCGGCCGCTTTAAGATCCAGTTTCTCCGATTCTTCTACCAGAGGATAGACTAAAATTGATTGATACCCCTCTTTAATCTTCTCTTTGATGAATTCGTACACCTGCGGGAGCTTCTCTTCACTTCTAAGATAGGTTTTAATCGGTTTCCTGTCTTTGGGCATCTGGTCAATTACCGAAACATCAAGGTCCCCGTATAAAGTCATTGAGAGAGTTCTTGGAATCGGTGTCGCGGTCATAATTAAAACATCGGGAGTAACCCCTTTCTGAATTAAACTTCCTCTCTGCATCACTCCGAAACGGTGCTGTTCATCTATTACGATTAAACCGAGTTTGCTGAAGATCACATTTTCTTCGAAGAGGGCATGAGTGCCAACAATAATTTTGCTTTCACCGTTGGAAATCGATTCGAGAATCCTGTTCCTTTCACTTTTTTTCTGTCCTCCGAGCAGGAGAGAAACTTTAATGCCCCATTTTTCCAGCATTTGAGAAATTTTCTTGTAATGCTGGTCTGCTAAAATTTCAGTGGGAACCAGAAGAGCCGATTGAAAATCATTCTGCGCGGCAATAATCATTGCAATCAAGGCTACAATGGTTTTTCCGCTTCCAACATCCCCCTGAAGAAGCCGGTTCATCGGACGCGGGGTTTCCATATCCTCCCTTATTTCTTGCAGAACGCGCAGCTGAGCTTCGGTAAGCTCAAAGGGAAGGGAATCGAGAAAATCTTTTAGCTCTTTTTTATGGACATGGAATGGAATTCCCCTGGCAAGATGTTTTATCCGGTTCTTTTTGGAAGCCACAAGGCATTCAAGGTAGAAAAATTCCTCAAATTTGAAACGCTCTATCGATTTATCGAGCAATTCCTTTTCTGACGGGAAATGGAGGTTCATTACTGCATCTCTAAGAGGGAGTAGGCTGTGTTCTTTTATTATTTCTCCCGGAAGGCTCTCTTCTATATTAGCGGCATAGTTTTCAACTGCAAAGTTAATAATTCTTCTTAAGCTGATATCCCCCAGGTTGGTCGATTTTAGTTCTTTAGCCACACGGTAAAAGGGAATTATCTTTCCCGTGTTCATGAAATCTTTCGATTCTTTCTCGGCCAGTTTGTCAAAATCGGGGTGGGCAAACTGCAAATGCCCGTATCGTGTAAGTACGGGTTTCCCCGAAACGGCGTAGAATTCGTTTTTATCGAAGTGGTTTTTGAAGAATTGAATTCCCTGGAACCAGACGCACTCAAATCCGCCGGTGCTGTCCATCATTTTGACTTTTAAAATCTGCTTTTTACCGTAGCGTATTACTTCCTTATCAATAACCTGGGCAATTACGGTAACCTCGCCGTCAAATCCGTTTATTACAAGCTGGTTTATTCTTAAAGAATTTAGAATGGTAGTACGGTCGAGATATTTGGTGGGGAAATAATAAAGCAGATCCCTTACGGTATTAATACCGATTTTAGAAAACGATTCGGCCCTCTTTGGCCCTATCGATTTCAGATACTGCACCGGTGTGGATAATGGATTACCTGAGCTCATTAAAAAATTGAAAAAATGTTAAAGGGAATATAATAAAAAATGAGGGAAGTAATTATAAAGATTCGTGTTTCATATCGCGGGTCATAAGGTCGAATGTGGCTTTAATCGGGTCCTTGTCTTCGAACAAAATCTGGTAAACAGCTTCGCAGATTGGAGTTTCTACCCCAATTTTTTTAGATAGGGCATAAACCGAACGGCAGGTTTCAACCCCTTCGGCAACCATTTCCATAGAAGCGAGCACTTCCTTAAGCTTTTTACCTTTGCCTATTTCAACGCCTACGTACCTGTTGCGGCTGTGCGTGCTCATGCAGGTTACAATCATATCCCCCATGCCCGAAAGGCCTGCAAATGTTTCCGGCTTGGCTCCGAAATAGAGTCCGAAGCGTGCAATTTCGGCAACGCCGCGTGTCATAATTGCGGCTTTTGTATTATCGCCAAGTTTTGCGCCGTCAATAATGCCGGCTCCAATGGCAATAACATTCTTAATGGCACCGCCTAATTCGGCGCCAATAATATCGGTGGATGAATAAACCCTGAAATAGGAGGTGATGAATGTGCCCTGAATTTCCTGTGCGGTATTAATATCCCTGGAAGCCGCTACAACAGCGGTTGGAATTTTGCGGCTTACTTCCTCGGCATGGCTTGGACCGGAAAGCACGCCTACTTTAGAATCGTCTATTGAGGTTATTTCCTGTTGAATTATCTGCGAAACGGTAAGAAGGGTTTCCTTTTCTATCCCTTTGGCAACGCTTACAAAGGTGGTGTTCTTGTAGTCGATATCCTTTATCTGCTTAAGCACGTTCCTTATGAACTGGGTAGGCACCGCAACTACAATCATGTGCCTTCCGGTGCAGGAATTTCTCAAATCGTGCGTAATTGCAATTTCCTCAGGTATTTTAACGCCGGGCAGGTAAACGGGATTTGTGCGTGTATCGCTGATAATTTTGGCGTAATCCTCTTTGTATTCCCAAAGGATTACTTCATGTCCGTTGGATTGTAGAATAATGGAGAGAGTTGTTCCCCAACCTCCCGCGCCTAAAACTGTTATCCGCATTTATACTTTTTCTTTTTTGCTGAATGAAAATCTTCTTTCGCTGCCTTTAAGAAGTCTTTCAATATTGCTTCTGTGTGTATAAACTACAAGTAATGATATGGCTATAACAAATGGGAGTATGGTGCTATAGCCGGGTATATCAACACCTAGTACATTCTCTCTGATAATGAGAATAAGGGGAACTGAAATAGCGGCTACAATTGAACCTAAAGATATATATCTTGAAACATAAACTACAATTGCAAAAATACCTACTGCAACAAGCATATCTACCGTAATAATGGTAACAAGGAACCCGAGTGCGGTGGCAATTCCTTTGCCTCCTTTGAACTCGGCAAAAACTGTCCATATGTGTCCTACTACAGCAGCAATACCGCAGAAAATCTGAACTAAAGTAAAATCGTCAAACGGGGTAATGTTGTTGAAAGGGAAGTTATCCAGATAAAGCCTTGCAATAAAAATAACTGCAATGGCTCCCTTGAATGCATCCAGAAGAATTGTTAATACCCCCCATTTCCAGCCGAGAACGCGCATAACATTTGTGCCGCCGGCGTTGCCGCTGCCGTGCTTGCGTATGTCTATGCCTTTAACTAAACGGCTGATAATTATACTATTCGGAATTGATCCGGCGAGATAAGAGAGGGCAATAACAACAATAAGATTTAACATAGCTAATCTATTTTTATTTGTTCTTAAATTATAACTAAATAATGATAAATAAACAATTTTTTACCCGTTCGAATTATTAAAGCGGACAAAGCTGTCGAATAACTTCAAATCGTCATCGGTTGTAATTTTGAAATTAAGCGGAGAGCCTTCAACAATTTTAACCTTAAAACCGGCTCTTTTAACAACCATCGATTCGTCCGTTCCGACGAACCCTTCGTTACGGGCTTTTTTCAAAGAATTTATCAATACGGAATATCGGAAAATCTGAGGAGTCTGGGCGTAGAATATTTTATTTCTGTCAACATAAGAATCAACAAAAAGGTTCTCAAGCGAACCGGATTCAATAAGTGTATCCCTTGCCCTAATTCCTACTACAACATTATCGAAACTTTTAGCGGAAATTACAGCCTCTTCAAGAATATTAAGGGGAAGAAGAGGGCGTACCGCATCGTGCACTATAATAAGATCATTTCCGGAACAGGAAAGTGAGGAGAGGGCATTAAAAACGGAATCCTGTCTTTCTTTACCCCCTTTAACAATTGTTACCGGTTTAGAGAATTTGTTCTCCTCAACAATTTTATTTAGAAGACTGAAATAATTTTCGGCGGCGGCAATAACAATTCCATCCACAAGAGGGGATGAATTGAAAACCGAAATAGTATAAGCAATAATTTCTTTGCCGGCCACTTTAATATATTGTTTAGGCAAATTACCGCCGAACCTTTTGCCTTCGCCCCCCGAAGGCAGTATTGCAAACGTCTTCATAAAATTAAACAATCAGCATGGCATCACCGTAGCTTAAGAAGCGGTAGTCTTCCTTTAAAGCTTTTTTATAAGCTTTCATTACATTATCGTAACCGCCGAAAGCCGCAGTAAGCATTAATAATGTCGATTCGGGCTGATGGAAATTAGTTATAAGCTTCTTTACAATCTTGAAATCGTACTGCGGAAAGATGAACTTGTCTGTCCACCCGAAATTAGGCTTAACAAAGCCTTCGGCAGTAACACTGCTTTCAAGCGCCCTTGTTGAGCTTGTGCCTACAACAAAAACATTTTTCTTCGATTCCAAAGCCTTGTTTATTATCTTGGCAGATTCTTCGGGAATTTCGAAATATTCCGAATCCATTTTGTGCTTTGTAAGGTCTTCAACTTCAACCGGCCTGAATGTTCCTAAACCGATATGAAGAATAACCGAAGCTATCTTAATTTCCTTTTTCTGGATTTTTTTAATAAGCGCCGGGGTAAAATGAAGAGCTGCCGTAGGCGCTGCTACCGAACCGTCCACTTTTGCGAAAAGCGTCTGGTAATCTTCTTTATCGGTATCAACCGGCTCTCTCTTAAGGTACGGAGGAATAGGAGTTTGCCCAATTTTTTCAATAGCTTTGAAAATATCCCCTGCATCATCGTTAAAACGTACGGTCCTTCCGCGCGATGTGGTATTGTCAATTACTTCGCACCAGAGTTTATCGTTAAAATAAATTCTGTTGCCTATTCTTACTTTACGCGCGGGATCGACTATCACGTCCCAGATGTTTTCATCCTTGTTCAATTCACGCAGCACGAAAACTTCAATTTTCGCATTTGTCCTTTCTTTTTTGCCGAACAGGCGGGCCTGCATTACCTTGGTTTCGTTAACAACAAGCACATCCCCTTTGTTCATATAATCAATAACATCGGAGAATTTCTTGTGCTCCATTTCGCCGGTCTGGCGGTCGAGAACCATCAGTTTTGCACTATCCCGCGGAGAAACCGGAAACTTGGCAATTGATGTCTTTGGCAGAGTGTATTTAAACTCAGATAGTTTCATTGGTGCTCCTTTTTTTTATACAGTTTAATAATAATAGGGGAAAGGAGACATTCTCCTTTCCCTTATTAAAGACTGCAATTATTTTTTCTTTTTAACTACTTTTTTTACTGCTTTTTTAACTGCTTTCTTAACCACTTTTTTGGCCGCTTTTTTGGCAGGATTTTTAGCCGCTTTCATTTCCTTAACAGCTGCCTGAGCTGCCGCTAAACGAGCAATAGGGACACGGAATGGGGAACAGCTAACATAGTTCAAGCCAATTCTGTGGCAGAATTCAACCGATTTAGGTTCGCCGCCGTGCTCGCCGCAGATACCAATCTTAAGGTCGGGTCTGGTAGAACGTCCCCCTTCAACTGCAATCTGCATTAATTTGCCAATTGCAGCCTGGTCAATCGACTGGAACGGATCTTCAGGGAGGATTTTCTTATCGAGATATTCGGGGAGGAAACCGCCTATATCGTCGCGCGAGAAACCGAATCCCATCTGTGTAAGGTCGTTTGTTCCGAACGAGAAGAACTGGGCTGTTTCGGCAATCTGGTCGGCTGTTAAAGCAGCGCGCGGAATTTCAATCATTGTACCGGTTAAATGTGCAATTTTCTTGATTCCGAATTTAGCGCATACTTCAGCGTGAACTCTGTTGATGATTGCGTACTGGTGTTTAATTTCGTTAACATGGCATGTAACAGGAATCATTATTTCGGGGAAAGGTTTCTTTCCTTCGGCCATTAATTCTGCCGTAGCTTCGAAAATGGCGCGGACCTGCATTTCTGTAATTTCTGGATATGTAATGCCTAAACGTACGCCGCGGTGTCCCATCATAGGGTTGTTTTCGTGAAGCGATTCAGCGCGTTCGTTTAATTCGTCAATTGAAATACCAAGGCTTTCGGCCAATTTTTCTCTTTCATCTGTTCTTGTAGGAACAAATTCGTGAAGCGGCGGATCGAGTGTTCTGAATGTTACAGGGAATCCGTCCATTGCTTCGAGAGTATCTTTAATATCCTTCTTTACGAATGGGAATAATTCGTTTAATGCCGCTACTCTTTCTTCAAGCGATTTTGAGTGGATCATCTTGCGGAGGATGAACAACGGAGCTTCCGAATTTTTTCCGTAGAACATATGCTCTGTTCTGAAAAGGCCGATGCCTTCTGCACCGAATGCGCGTGCTTTAAGAGCATCATCGGGTGTATCGGCATTGGTTCTTACCTTTAGTTTTCTTACCTGATCGCATAAGTTCATGAAAGCAACAAAATCGGGATTTTCTTCGGCAGCTTTCTTCATTGGAAGTTCGCCGATGTATGCAACGCCTTTGGTCCCGTTAAGTGTAAGCCAGTCGCCTTCCTTAACTGTAGCGCCGCCCGATGTGAATGTTCTTTCTTCCATATTTATTTTAATACCGCCGGCGCCTACTATACAGCATTTGCCCCATCCGCGCGCAACAAGAGCTGCGTGAGATGTCATACCGCCGCGTGCGGTTAATACTGCCTGCGCAGCGCGCATGCCTTCTATATCTTCGGGGTTGGTTTCTTCTCTAACGAGAATAACTTTCTTGCCTTCTTTAGCCCATGCAACAGCGTCGGATGCGGTGAAAACTACCTGTCCGGTTGCTCCGCCGGGGCCTGCAGGCAAGCCTTTTGCGAATACGGCTACGTTCTGTTCGGCTGCCGGATCGATGATCGGGTGGAGGAGTTCATCAAGCTGTGCAGGCTGAACGCGGCTTACTGCTTCTTCTTTTGTAATGAGTCTTTCTTTGTACATATCGAGAGCCATTTTAACTGCGGCAGGACCGTTTCTTTTGCCTACGCGGCACTGGAGCATGTATAATCTGCCTTCCTGAATAGTGAACTCGATATCGAGCATATCGTGGTAGTGTTTTTCGAGTGTACGCTGGATGCCGTTGAGTTTTTTGTATGTAACGGCCATAGCGGTTTCAAGCGAAGGAAGGTGTTCTGTATGTTCGCTCTTGCCTACTTCGTTAATAGGGTTCGGTGTTCTAATACCGGCAACAACGTCTTCCCCCTGAGCATTAGGAAGCCATTCGCCGTAGAAATAGTTTTCGCCTGTGGCAGGGTTACGTGTAAATGCAACGCCTGTTGCCGATGAATCGCCCATATTGCCGAATACCATCGACTGAACGTTAACTGCGGTTCCCCAATCGTCAGGAATGTTTTCGAATCTTCTGTAAGCAATAGCGCGTTTTCCGTTCCAGCTCTGGAATACGGCTGCGATAGCGCCGTTTAACTGTTCCATAGCGCTTTCGGGGAAAGGTTTGCCGAGAACTTCGAATACTTTTGCTTTGTAAATTTCAATCAGTTCTTTAAGGTCGTCTGCGGTTAAATCGGTATCGGTATGAACGCCGCGGGCATGTTTCATTTTTTCAAGTTCTTTTTCAAGCTGTGCGCGTACGCCTTTGCCTTCAGCTGGTTCAATACCGGCTGCTTTTTCCCTTACTACGTCTGAGTACATCTGTATTAAGCGGCGGTGAGAATCGTAAACGAAACGGGGATTGCCGGTCTTTGCAATTAAAGCTTCGCGTGTTTCGTTGTTCAAGCCTACGTTAAGAATAGTTTCCATCATTCCGGGCATTGAGGCGCGGGCGCCTGAACGAACCGAAACTAGGAGGGGGTTTTTAAGGTCGCCGAATTTGGCTCCCATTTCTTTTTCTACTTTTGCCAGAGCTGTTTTAATCTGGGCATCTAGTTCTTTAGGGTACTTTTTACCATTCTTGTAGTAAGAAGTACATACTTCGGTTGTAATTGTGAATCCTGCAGGTACCGGTAAACCAATGTTAACCATCTCGGCAAGGTTTGCGCCTTTACCGCCGAGCAGTTCTTTCATTTCAGCTTTGCCTTCAGCACGTTTTCCACCGAAAAAATACACATATTTGGTTGTTGCTTTAGCCATTGAATCTGCCTCCATTTTTTCTTTTATTTTTGGGTTAATAAATCTTTTTAAGCTTATCGATGAATGATTTCTCTTCCTCGATTTTTAATTCTATTTTGAGATAGTATATGTCTATATCGTCAAGTTCCTTTGAATATTTCGAAAACTTTACCGCGTCTTTCTGAGTTGTAAGCACCGATTGCGCGTTTGTATCGTAAAACTGTTTCCTTATTGCCTGCACTTCCTTTTCGGTGTAATCCTTATGATCGGTAAATATCATTTTATTGGCAAAATCTATATTGTTCTGTTCAAGAACTCCGAAGAAAGAGTGGGGACGGGCAATGCCGCAAACAATTAAGCTCTTCTGTCCCACAAAATCGGTAACCGGATAGTACTGCACGCTTTTAACATCGTAAAAACCATTTGCCGAATAGTATCCGTTAAAAATCTCCTTTCCTTCGAAATATTTAATCAGCTTTTCAGGTATCGGTTTCTTTTCGGAGAATTTCCGGTTAATAATAACGGCATCGGCTCTTTCAATTGCCCCGAAAGATTCCCTCA
>DAHYUM010000048.1 GCA_027398005.1 bacterium | reverse complement strand
TACCTGGAACACAAGCGGAACAACCCTTACCATCCAGCCTGCCGGAGGCGCGCAGGCAACATATACATACTCAATCACCGGTTCTCAGCTTACAATTACGGCGGCCACGGGGGAACAGTATTTTTTTGTTAAACAATCCTGAACGGGAATAAGCAAAGTATTTTGATTTACTCCACAAACAATATTACCCGCCTGCGGAAATTTAAAAACCGGTTAGCGCCGGCAGCCGGAATGTTTTTACTTCTCCATTTATTAATTTCATCCGGCTTAAACGGCCAGTGGCAGCACACCGCCCCTCTTGCAAATTCGGAATATGTATATTGCCTTACGCAGACTGTAGTTGCACAGCAGAGCAGCATTACATATTACCAGTATGCAGGCACCGATAAAGGGGGATTCATTTCGGATAATTACGGAGACAGCTGGACACAGTTTAAAAACGGGCTCAGCGCCAGCGACCCGAGCATTCTTTCAATTGCGGCAAAGGGACTTGAAATATATTCCGGCGGATACGGAGGCATATATATATCCACAAACGGAGGAGGGCTCTGGACCCCGATGGCCGATTACAGCCGGGGTTTTATAGGCGCGGGGGTAACATCAATTGCTTATAACGGGGCCTTATTAATGGCGGCTACCTCTTCATCCGGTTTTTATATAACAACCGACAAAGGAAACAGCTGGCAGGCGATGAACACCGGGTTCCCCTCTCCCCCGCCATGGATTTATTCTTTAATAACCGTTAACAGGTCTAATGTTTTATATTTTTATGCCGCAACCGGCAACGGTGTGTATGTAAGTCCGAATAACGGAACCAACTGGTACAAAGCGGGCACTGGAATACCCGAAAGCACAATAATAAATTCAATTTGCGCAATGAATAATATATTTCTGGCTGGAACTGCAAACGGATTGTACCGTTCAGCCGATTGGGGGGCAACATGGGGCAAGGTTGCGGGTGCTCCCGTTTATTCATTCAGTTCGTTTGTAGTTTACGGCAAATATATTTTCGGCGGCACAAGCTACGGGGTTTATATTTCGTCCGATGGAGGAAACACCTGGAACTCGATAACGGGGAATATTCCAACCAATGCTTCCAATATAATGTCGGTAGCAGTGCTGGGGAATTATTTGTTGGCCGGAACTTATCAGGGAGGGGTATGGAGAAGGCCGCTTGCCGGATTGGTCTCTAACGAAAAAAAAGGTATCGAAATTCCATCCGGATATGCTCTGGAGCAGAATTATCCAAATCCCTTTAATCCATCTACCGAGATAAGATACTCAATTCCGGCATTAGGGGATAATTCAGGCTTACAGCATGTAATAATAAAAGTTTACGATATACTCGGCCGCGAGGCGGCCCGCGTGGTTGATGAATACCAATCCCCCGGAGTATATTCGGTGCGTTTTAACGGGGGCAATTTAAGTTCGGGAATTTATTTTTACATACTTGAGGCAGGCAAAGAAAGTTTTGTTAAGAAAATGATTCTGCTTAAATAAAAAAACCGGCTCTTGAGCCGGTTTTAATTAAACTTACAGATTGATGAAGAAGCCCCCCCTGAAATCGGCCGCGCTTGATGTGATTCTTAAAGCAGTTGAGTTATAAAGGTAGCCCAGGTCCTTATCGTAAACCACTTCGGCAAAAAGATGTATTGCAAATATTTTTACTTCGGTTCCAATACCGGTCTTAAACCCGAAGCGGAGTTTATTGTAATCTGCTTCATTTACAAAAGATGCATATTCACCGGAACGTTTAAGTTCATAATCGACCTTGGGGCCCAGGAATACGTAAGGGGTGCAGATGGAGCTTTCAAGGCGGACCTTTGCAAGCAATGAAATATTAAGGTAATCGTTTTCAAATTTTAAAGTAGAAAACTGTCCGGTGCCGTCAGGGTGCTGTGCGTCTGTAATAGGCACTTTCATTCTGGCCCCTTTTTCAACGTAGTTAATTTCGGCAAGAACGCTTACAAGAGGCAGGTTAAAAAACTCTCCGTAAATGCCGTAGTTGACAGCGGTATAATTATCCGGGTCGTTATTCTCATAAACTCCGTTTATCTTATATTCATATTTGTACTGCGATACCATTCCCCCCGCTTTAAAACCGATAGCCTTAATAAACTGCGCATTAATAGCCGCGGGTAAAAGAAGCAAAGCCATTACCATGAAGGTTTTTTTCATAGCCAATCCTTATAAAAATTTAATAATTATCAGGTCAAATATACTAATAGGAGGGGGTAAAAATAAGGGGAAAAATGGGGTACCGGATGGGTTAAAAAGTATAGATTATTTAGTATAAAAGATGTATTTTTAAACACAGATGCGGAAAAGCGCTCAAAAAGGACTTTCCACAATTTCCGCAATTCTTTTCCTATCCGGTATTGGGAGTGTTATTCAGATATTCTACAGGCATGCGCAAGGGATGCGCATTGCGGGTCTCCGATAAAAACAGAAAGGAGCAGGAATGTCGGACAATTTAAAGAGCAGCCTGGAATCAGAAGTAAAGATTGAAATAGCCGAAAAGAGAATGAAGGCCTTTTTACAAATTAAGGAATCGGCCGGGGATGATATTACCCTCGAGGATCTGTTCGGACTCATTTCACAAAAAGGGATTAAGTTCGGAATTAATAAGGAGCAGGTAACCGAGATTGCCGCCGGCAATAAAAAGGGGGAACAGTTTTTAATTGCCGAAGGGGAATACCCCACCGCAGGAGAAAACGCCAGACTGGAGTTTTTATTTCCCACCGATAAATCGCATCACCCGCAGATTAAAGAGGACGGGCATATTGATTTCCACGAAGTGGGAATTGTAAACAGCACGGTTAAGGATACCCTTCTGGTAAAAAAGATTCCCGCAACTCTTGGTAAGAAAGGAATCGATGTATTCGGTTCCGAAGTAGCGGCAGAATCGGGGAAAGACATGGCAATTCAAACAGGGCCCGGTGTTTACCGCGACCCGGCCGATACAAATCTTATTAAATCCTCGGCAGACGGGGTAATCTTTTTTGACGAACAGAAAAACTATATTGAAGTGCAGAAGCTTTTTCAGGTTAAAGGCTCGGTTAATTTTTCTACGGGCAACCTGAACGTGAAAAGCTCGGTTGAGGTTCAGGGGGATGTGAGTCCCGGCTTCTCAATTAAAACCCCATATAATATTCAGATCAATGGAATGGTTGAGCAGGCGGCTATTTTATGCGACGGGACTTTAAATGTCAGGAAAGGCATTGTGGGGGATGGCAAGCAGGCTATTTCGGCCGGGGGAGATATACACGCCGGTTATATTAATAACCAGACAATTAAATGCAAAGGAAACCTTTACGTAGCAAACGAACTGAGAAACTCTTACGTTGAATGCGGAGGAGAAGTAGTAATTTTAAAGAACAGCGGTGTTATACTCGGGGGAAGAATAATTGCCACAAAAAAAATTGTTGCAGGCGTTATAGGCAATGTATACGGTGTAGCAACGGAAATAGAAGCGGGCGTTAATCTGGAATTTAAGGAGGCATACGACGCAAAGAAAGCCGATATATCCGCTCAGCTTAAAATGATGGAAAACTTGAAAAGAAAAATGCCGGTTGAAGAGGAAGAAACGGAAGGCAAAAACGAAAAGAAGAAAAGGCTTAGTTTTGAAGATGAATGTACCGACTGCGGTGAAAGGCTTGACCGGCTGAGAAAGGACTTAAAAGAAATTGAAAAAAATTATTTTAACGTTGAAGACCCGATAGTAAGCATTGCAAAAACAGTATTCCCCGGCACGGTAATAAAAATAAAGCAGGCCGTTTACGAGGTGAAGGAAGAAATGTCGCATGTAATTTTTAAATTGGTAGACGACGAGATTTGCTTTACCTCTTCAAAATAAAAAGCGGCTTAAAAAAGCCGCCTACAAAAAGCTGTACATTATTAATATAACTACCTGCTTAATTCCTCGTATGCCATTTCGGCGTTAGTTTTAAGCATTCCGGGGCGCGGTTCAACGTATCCCTTAAAATCGGCAAGACTAATAGAAGCTGAAATCTGTTCCTTTGTTTTTCCCGCGCTCTTTTCCTTTTCAACATAATCCAGCAGTTGGGCAATGTAATTTTTCATTTTAGCCAGGTCATCGCGTGTTCCAATTACTTTTTCGGGATCGGCGGAATGGCCGAATATGAATTTCGTATCGTTCGGGAACTGCCCGTGTACTTTATCGAGGAATTTAATCCATGTTCTGAATGAGCCTTCATCGGTAATGAAAAAGTAGGGGCATAAGCCGTTAAACACCAAATCCCCCATGTGAACCACGTTTGAATTGACAAAATGGTAAATAGAATCGCCCCCGGTATGTCCCGGAAAATAATGGTATGCTTCTACCCGTTCCTTTCCCAAATCGAAAGAGGAATGTTCCTTAAAAGTAAAGTTGGGGTAAGCCTGTGTCTTGTCCTTCTCGCCCCCCCCGTTTTTTTCTTTTTGAAGCCGGGCGCAGTTTTCGTTTGCGGCAATAGTATTTACAAAATCTTTAAGGTAAAAATTGCCGGCTGTATGGTCGGCATGATGATGGGTGTTGAATAGAAAATCGATTTTGCGCGAAGTTTTCTTTTTCAATCCGTCCATAAGATTCTTTGCCGAATCGGGGAATTGGGAGTCAACAATGGCGGCCCCTTCTTTTGAGACGTACCAGAGAATGGTTCCCCCTCTTTCGGTAAAGATGCCTATGTTGTCGTTAATCAGCTTAAAGCCTTTGCCTAAATCCTGCTGTAGAGCCGAAAGTTTCGAAGCACCGAGCAGAATTCCCCCCGCAAGAATTGAAGTCGATTTAATAAAGTCTCTTCTCGTAAGCAGCATTTTAATTCCCTTTCTTTCTGTTGCCCTGTAAAATATTTTTTATTTCATCCTTTATCAAGAATATAAACAAAGAATAAGTACAATTTGGTTTCAAACAGTTTAAAATGAAAGGAAAATGGCTTTTTTTAATTTGCACAGGTTAATTATATATTTCAGTTGCACAAAAAACGAATAAACATCTTGGAAACGATAAAATCAGATTATCTAATAATTGGAACGGGGCTTGCGGGGCTCTATTCGGCAATGCAGGCAAGCCGTTACGGAACAGTTACGCTAATTTCTAAAAGCCGACTTACGGAAAGCAATTCCTATTATGCCCAGGGGGGCGTTGCCGCCGCCGTTATGCCCGACGATTCAACCGATTTTCATTATGAAGACACGATTAAAACAGGACGCGGTTTGTGCAAAAGTGAATCGGTAAGAATTCTTGTTGACGAAGGAAAGGAACGGATTGAAGAACTTATTGCACTTGGAATGCCTTTCGATACCAATAACGATAAACACCTTGCCGCGGGTTTGGAAGGGGGGCACAGTAAAAGAAGGGTTCTGCATGCCGGGGGCGATTCAACTGGACGCGAAATTGTCAATTTTATGCGCTCTATTATTGCGGGGAATAAGAAAATTAAAGTTTACGAAAATATTTTCATCTTCGATTTAATAGTTGCCGATAATATCTGCCGCGGGGCTTACGGATTTATACCTCCGGAGGGAAAGAGCATTGCTTTTACATCCAGCAATACAATAATGGCCGCGGGGGGGCTGGCGGCATTGTACGGCAGAACCAC
The DNA here is from genome assembly GCA_027398005.1 of bacterium. Lineage (GTDB taxonomy): Bacteria > Bacteroidota > Ignavibacteria > Ignavibacteriales > Melioribacteraceae > JAEXUB01. The sequence continues at coordinate 11,645 of DAHYUM010000048.1, read as the reverse complement.
CAATCCGCCATCTGCCGTAGGGGATGGAATAGCCCTTGCCTATTTAAATGGAGCCGAGCTTGCCAATATGGAGATGCTTCAATTTCATCCCACCTGTTTTTTTCCCGGTAAAGGGAACGGATTTTTAATAAGCGAAGCCGTGCGGGGGGAAGGGGCTCATTTAGTGAACGAAGATGGAATCCGTTTTATGACCGCAATAGACCCGATGGGGGAACTTGCCCCGCGGGACCTTGTTGCAATTTCTATTTTCAACCAGATGAAAAAATATTCCACAGACCATGTTTATTTAAAGCTGGACCACCTTAATCCCGATGCAATAAAGAAAAGATTCTCTAACATATATAAAGAAGTAAGCAAAAGCGGAATAGATATAACTAAGGACCTGCTTCCGGTTGCACCCGCCGCCCATTATACAATAGGGGGAATAAAAACCGATTTATGGGGCAGGACGAATATAGAAAACCTGTACGCGGTAGGCGAAGCCGCCTCAAACGGAGTGCACGGTGCAAACAGGCTGGCAAGCAACTCGCTGCTGGAGTGTCTTGTTTATGGCACAAGGGCTGTAAAAGCATCGCTTAACAACAATATTCATGATGCAGATTATATTCCCGCCGAAAGGAACTTTTCAATAGACCGTTCATTGGAAAATAGTTTTTTAATTAAAAAGGAAAGAATTGAAAAAACACTTAATTCCAACGCGGGAATAGTACGCACCGAAAAATCACTTTTAAAGGCTGTTGATGACTTAAATGAGATTGAAACAAACGGGGGCGACGAATATTTTGCGGCGCGATTAAGGATGTTTAAGGAGATAGGCCTTCTTATTGCCAGCTCTGCCCTTTTGCGCAGGGAAACAAGGGGCGTGCATATAAGGGAGGATTATCCTAATGAAAAGAAAGAAATGGTGGCCGAGATAGTACAGAAGATAAATTCGGAAATTAAAATTTTGCCTTTGAATTAAGGAGGAGATTAATGGAGCAGGCAATTTATATTGTAGATGCTTTTACCGGCAGGCTGTTCGGAGGCAACCCCGCGGCGGTATGCCCTCTTGAAAAATGGATTGACGACAGTCTTATGCAGAAAATAGCCGCAGAAAATAATTTATCGGAGACCGCATTTTTTGTTAAGAAGGGGGACCGGTATCACATTCGCTGGTTTACACCCGAAGACGAAGTGGATTTGTGCGGACACGCAACGCTGGCCTCCTCTTTTGTTTATTTTAATTTTATAAACAAAAACGCGGGAAGAATTGTATTCGATTCGCAGAGCGGCGAGCTGATAGTTGATAAAGAGGGGGATTTATTAAGCCTTAATTTCCCGTCGCAGAAGCCGCTGCCGGTTGAAAAGCCGGAAGAGGATTTAATTAATGCCTTTGAAATCAAACCGGATGAAATCCTTTTGGGCACAAAGAGATTTCTTGTTTACCCCGACGAGGAGATAATAAGGAATATGAAGCCCGATATGTCGCTTCTTAAAAAACTGCCGGGGGACGGCGTGATAGTTACGGCAAAAGGGAAAGAAGTCGATTTTGTTTCCCGCTTCTTTGCTCCCAATATCGGATTAAACGAAGATCCTGTTACCGGTTCGGCGCATACGCATTTAATCCCCTACTGGTCGGAGAAATTGAACAAGAAAAAAATGACCGCACTTCAGGTATCTGCGCGCGTTGGAGAACTTTTATGCGAGGATATGGGGGAAAGGGTAAAAATTTCGGGGCGGGCCGTTTTATATTCGCAGGGGAAAATATTTATTTAATACAGCTTAAAAGGGGCGCATTTAAATACGCCCCTTTGAATTAAAAATTAAATTTTCGACAAATCGAATTCATATAAATTACTATCCCCGTTCCGGTTTTCCGAAAAAACAATAAGTGTATTGCCCGAAACAGTGTAGGTATAAAAAGCGCTTTTCTCCAATCCGTTAAGGTAAACTACTTTTAAAGGATTCATATTCATGTCGTATAAAACAACCCTTCCCCTTTTTTCATAGTTGCCGGGGGGAGGCCATTGAATAAGCCTGTCTTTATATTCAACCATAGGCTGGTTGTTAACCACCCACGACGAAACCTGCCCGTCTTGAAATACCGGCTTTGTCCAATCCTTGTTGACATAAAACGATTTAAGGGCTATCCGGTTATCAAGCGAATCGAGAATAAGCACGTTTCTGCACATCTCGAAATAAATATATTTCCTGCTGCCGAATTCGCTGTAGAAAGGAATATCCTTGCCGATAACGTCATGGTCAAACAGGTCGCTTGTAAGGGCCAGCTGTTTTTTCAGGTTGCCATCCGGCTTAAATATTGCCCCGCCAATATAATCCCCCTCCTTAATTTTATTCTTTACCGTATTTGTAAAGCAGTTGAATGTATAAACCAGGTCGCCGTTGCGCGAAAAAGAGAGGTAATAAGGCTTCGAAAAATAAATCATTCCGTTAAGGGGAATCTCTTTAAATTCGCCCGATATAAGATTAAGTTTTTTAATTGAGTATGAATTATCGGCAAAGAAGAGGGTGTCTTTATTGAGGAACGCGTTATAAATCTGCGCGGGCAATTGGGCGCCGTACTTTGCCCTCAGGTCAATTCTTTTTGATGCATTCAAGTGCAGGTCGGTAAAGTATATAGTCTTTTCGCCAAAGCTTATTAGAATAAGAGAACTATCCTTATAAGGAAAAACTTTATCTATAAGTGAAGTGCCTGTAATTTTTCCTTCGTAATTCAGCCTGTCCGTTTTTAATACAGCATTTAGTTCTGTGCGTGTTTTAATATCGTCCACCGGTTTAACCGAATCGGAATTAAAGCCGCATGCGGTTGTAATCAGAAGAAGAAATAAAATCCGAATCAGGTTTTTCATTTTTTTCTCCGCTTAAAAGTAAAAATGCTGTTTATAATAAGGGGTTGAGTTTATCTTTCTGTTTAATGCCTATTAAATAATATAGCAGCGCGCCTAGGAACGGGAATAAAATAACGGCCAGCAGCCAGATAATTTTATTATACCCCTCAAAGCGGCTTCTTAAAATATCCACAATGCAGATAATGCAAAGAACCAGCGGTGCAATAAAAAAGAATAATATAATTAAAGCATCTGTTAAAAAGGGAGCAATGCTCATTCTGCAGACCGGTTAATTAATACCTTTTAAAATATATAAAGATAAAGAGAATAATTCCCCCAGCCGGGCAGAAAATGCCCCCTTTTGTCTTTTTTATTAATCATTTGTTTCTTTATTCTATTAAAAACATTATTTTATACTTATAATTTAAATGTTTTATAATGGGACAGTCGATAAATTTCCTTAACATAATAAGTGCATTTTCGAAGAATGGCTTTGGGTATGTGATTAATTTTGATACAGAGCAGTTCAGAATTAAAGCCATAACCGGACCTATAGAGCATTCCGACCCGCATCTGGTAGAATTCAACAAGCTGCTGGCACAGGATAAGACTGCACCGATTATAAAACTAAAAAAAACAACGGCTTACAAAAAACTTGCCGCCGAGTATTCAATTAAATCCGCCTTTATTTCCGATTTTGAACCGGGTTCAAAAATTGTACTTTTTTCGGCAGAAAAAGGGGCATTCGGAAAAGGCACCTCGGACATTATTGAAAAACTAATTTCGGCTTTCAGGGAAGCCCCCTCCCGTTTCGGGTTTACAGAGGATATAGAAGAGAAAAGCATAAGGGAACTGGAAAAATCGGAAGAGAAATTCAGGATGCTGGTTGATACGGCAAATGATTTAATCTTCATCCTCAACGGATTCGGCTATTTTTCAATGGTAAATAAAAATGGGGCTTTGGCCCTGGGCTACACCCCTGCCGATATGATAGGAAAACACTTTCTTGAATACATTGAGCCGGGGGACGCGGGAAAAATTGCCGAGGCTTTTCAGAAAATAATTAATGCCGAAGATGTTACCGTTTTTGAGGCGAATTTTGTTACCAAGCTTAACAGCCGGCTTACATTCGAAATCCATTCCCGTCCCCTTAAAACAGACGGAGAAATAACCGGTATGATTAGCATCGGGCGCGATATAAGCAGCAGACTTAAGGATTCGGTCCGCCTTAAAGAGCTTAACCAGAAGCTTATCGAAGCCAACAGGATTATTTCGATTGAAAGAGAAAGAGCAAAAAATAAAATTACTGTTCTTGAAGAGCTGAATAAACTTAAAGGGGAATTCATCTCAAATGTTTCGCACGAACTGCGCACTCCCCTTGCTTCTATTGTGGGCTTTGCCGAAACCATTCTTTCGGACCGTGAAATTCCGAAGGAGGCTATACTCGATTTTACCGGTATAATTCTAACCGAAGGCAAAAGGCTGGCCAAACTGATTAACGAAGTGCTCGATTTTTCCAAGCTCGATTCGGAGAGGATGAGCTTAAATATGTTACATTTAACATAGCCGACCTGCTTGACGAAGTAAGGCTGAGTTTCCAAAAACAGATTCAGGAAAAGGAAATAATCTTCTCGGCCGATTATCCTCCTCAGGGAGTTAATATGAGGGGAGATAAGGAAAGGCTTGTTAAAGCAATGAGCAATCTTTTTTCGAACGCGGTTAAATTCAGCGGACGCGGAGGAAGAATTACAGTAATTGTACAGGATATTGAAAACGAACTGGAAATTTCAATAAGCGATACCGGAATTGGAATTGCCCCCAAAGATATACCCAATCTGTTCCAGAAATTCAGCAAGATTAACCGTCCCGGCTCGCAGGTGCCCGGGGCCGGGTTTGGGCTGGTTACAGTTAAACAGGTTATTGACCTGCATAAAGGCATTATTAAGGTTACAAGCGAACTGAATAAAGGGACGACCGTAATTATCCGTCTTCCAAAATAAAATTAGAGGCGAAATTGGATAAGTTAATTTTTATTGTAGACGACGAGGCTTCACTTCTTAAGATGCTTACTCACTGGGTTCAAAACCAATGGGGATATAAAACAAAAGTGTTTTCCAACGGCATTGACGCTTTGAACGCCCTTAACGAAAATCCCGATCTCGTTCTGCTCGATATTATGCTTCCCGATGTTAACGGTCTTGACGTGCTTACAAAAATTAAACAGAAGAACCCGAGCATTCCGGTAATTATGCTCTCGGCTCAGGGGAGCATTGAAGTAGCCCTTGAATCGATTAGAATGGGGGCATTCGATTATTTTCCAAAACCGGTTGATAAAAACAGGCTTGAACCGGCAATAAGAAACGCAATTAAAAGCTTCGACCTTGAAAGGGAGCTGGAAAGCCTTAAAGAAAACCTGCAGAGGGAATACAAGTTTGAGAATATAATTTCGGCCGATAAAAAAATGCAGGATGCATTCAGAATGGTTTCGAAAGTTCTTGATAACGATATAACCGTTCTAATACACGGCGAAAGCGGAACCGGAAAGGAGCTTATAGCGCGCGCAATCCATTTTAACGGAATAAGGAAAGACGCTCCGTTTGTAGTTGTAAACTGCGCTTCAATTCCAAGGGAACTGCTCGAAAGCGAATTGTTCGGTCACGAAAAAGGGGCATTCACCGGAGCGCACCAGAGAAAAATCGGGAAATTCGAACTCGCAAACGGAGGCACAATTTTCCTTGATGAAATTGGCGAAATGGAAATGTCGTTACAGGCAAAAATTTTAAGGGTCATTCAGCAGAAGGAATTTGAAAGGGTAGGCGGAAACGAAATAATTAAAGCAGATGTAAGAATTATTTCGGCCACCAACAGGGATTTGAAGGTAGCCGTTGAAAACAAGGAATTCAGGGAAGACCTTTATTACAGGCTTAATTCGTTCCCCATCAATATCCTTCCCTTAAGGGAAAGAAAAGGGGACCTTGTAATTCTTATTGACCATTTTATTGAAGTGACAAATAAGAAACTAAATAAAAACATAAAAGGTATAACAAAAAGCGCGCTTAAAATAATGTACGATTACGACTGGCCAGGCAATGTGCGCGAGCTTGAAAATACTATTGAAAGATGCATTATTTTAAGCGAAGGCGAGCTTATTGATACTTCTGTTCTGCCGCAGCATTTAAGGGATGCGGGGAACAATAATTCAATTCCGAAGAACGCGGCCATATTTACCGAAGACGCGCCGATTATTCCGTTTGAAAAACTGAAGGAAGAGGCTATTAAGCACGCGCTTAAAATAACCGACAACAATATTGTTGAGGCATCTAAAAAACTTAAAATAGGAAGAGCCACATTTTACCGGCTTATGGAAAAGTATAAAATAAATTCTAAAAAAGATTAATAGACTATGCTGATTATTGAAAGACTTATAGGGGATGTTTTTGTTGAAACGGTAAACCTTGAAAAAGGGACCATTACCGAGGCAGGCACAGTAAAGGAAATTCTTGAAAACCGAATTGCGGGGGGAACCAATAAGTTTGTTATTGATATCTCAGCCTGCGAATTTATAGATTCTACATTTCTCGGGGTACTTGTTAATTCCCTAAAAAAAAGCGTAAAAGCGGGGGGCGACCTGAAGCTTGTGGGTTTCAAGCCCGCCGTGCATGCGATGTTTGAGCTGACCCGCCTTTACAGGGTTTTCGAAACATTCTCCGATGTTCAGTCCGCAGTTAAAAGTTTTTCCAAATAAAATTTTAAATAAGGATTCCTGCTGTGAATAACGATGGTGCTGTAACAACTTATAAAATACTTCTTGTGGAAGACGAACCAAGCATTCAGATGCTTTTCTCATTCAACCTTAAGAAATCGGGGTACAAAGTGGAAGTTGCCGTTAACGGCGAAGAAGGATACGCAAAGGCGGCTTCAAGCAAACCCGATCTGATTCTGAGCGATATTATGATGCCCGTCTGCGACGGGCTGGCCTTCCGTAAAAAGCTTCTCGAAAACCAGGAGCTTAGGAAAATTCCATTTATTTTTCTCACCGCCCGCGGCGAGGAGGATGATATCCTTCAGGCATACGAACTTGAAATAGCCGATTATATTATAAAGACCGCAAGCCCTAAAATAATTTCGGCAAAGATTGCGGCTACTTTTAAAGCGCTTGAAAAAGAAAGGACAAAAGTAGTAACCGAGGTTCAGCAGGCGGCAGATTCTATGGGGGCTAAAGTAGTGCCCGAAGAATTCCCCTCTTTTGCCGGATTTGCCATTGCCCACTGGCACGTTCCATTTAAAAATGTACCAGGCGGAGATTTTATAGATTACTATCCTCTTGGCGAGGATAAGATTGCAATTATCCTTGGCGATGTAATGGGCAAGAGGTGGAATGCATGGTACTTTGCGGTTGCTTATGCGGGGTATGTAAGGAGCGCCATCCGTTTTGCAATGGAATCCGCCTCCGATATTCAGCCGGGGGATATTATTGCCAAGGTTAACGAATCGGTTTATAAGGATGAGAGAATATCGGAAGTTTTTATTACTCTTTCAATTGTAATTCTGGATAGGAAAAACAAAACTCTCCGTTACAGCGGCGCCGGCGATCTTCCGATTGTTCATAAAAGCGGCGATTTGAAAACGCATCATACATCGGGCATTTTGCTCGGGTTTGCCAGCGGAAGCGTTTACGAAAATGTTGAAGTTCCCCTTCTGCCGGGAGATGAAATTTATATGTTTACAGACGGCATTACAGAAGCGCGCAATAAAGATGGCAAGATGCTTGAAGAGGATGGAATATTCGAAATTATAAAGACAATTAAGCCGCAGGATAACCAGCTGGAAGTAATTCAAAATGCTTTCAGAGAATTTACTTCGAACGAGTTTGATGACGATATAAGTCTTATTGCCATAAGAATGAATTGATTATTAAGCGCGGAACAGAAACACCAAAGGGGGCCGTTCCGCGCTGAATTAAACGAGTTTGCTTGTAAGATAACTAAACATTTCGCTGGTAACCGAGACCTGCCTGTAAATTTCTATTACATCCTCTTTTGTAATTTTATCAAAGTCCTCCCTGCGCGGGGTAATAATCAATCCCCCCAAATCAACAGCGGCGGGGCTTACTACAATTCTCTTATCCCCCATTTCAAAATAATGTGTAGGTCTGTGTTTGGTGCGGGGGAAAATAATAAGGCGCCAAGCGTCATTTTCGTAATTGCAGAGAACGTTCATCAAAGGCTCCTGCCCGGGGGGTGTAATCTTTTTAAGAATTATGTTAAGCTGTTTAAAGAAAAGGACAATATCTTTAATTGAGGAGGATTCTATAGTAATAAAGTAGCGGAGATAATTCTTAGAGAGAGAAACGGATATCTTTTCGTTGGAATATTTGCTTTTCACAAAATCGGGGCGGAGCGAGTCAAAATCTTTTTCAATCTGAAGCACATTCTTGGTAATTGCCTGAAAATGCATATGCCCGGGGGCTGAGGCGCCGCAGCGGGGACCGTTGTAAAAGAGAGTGAACTTTTCCCCAAGATCCGAAGTGATATTTAAAAATTCCTTTAAGTGGAGCACCAGGCTCTGCGATGTATGTTTCAGCTTAACAATGGTATAATGGTCTTTTAGGATGGGATAGGGATTGCAAAGTATTTCGAAATATTTGCCGTACTGTATTCCCCTCTGTTCCTTTGGCCTGTTGGATACACATAAAAAGCATTCCTTCGGTTCAACAAGGTGTTTATCAATATCGGCCGCGGTGGAATGAATCCGGTCCGGATTATACTGCAGTTTAACGACCGAATTATTTACCTGAATTTCCCTGACGGCGGCGCTATTTAGGTTTTCAAATTTTTGTTTAAGGAAAGGCCATTCTTTCTTCTGTTCCTCAAAAAGAATGTTTAAATCGGCGCATAGAGTATCTTTAAGCGCCCCTTTCTGGTTTTCCCTGTTTAATATGTTATTAATCATTTCCCGTTCAGCTTTATTCTTGCTTTAAGTTCTTTGGTTCTTATCCAGTCTTTATAATAATTATTTTTATTCAGTTTTTCAATTGCCAGGGATGAATCGGAATTCCCTTCCCACCGGCGGCAGATGTAAACCGGTTCATATATCCTGCCTGCTTTTCGGCTCCTTATCACCTCCAGTATGGCGGCGTAATCCTCGCCGTAGCTCACATCGGGAAAACGGACTTCCCTTAAAACCGGTGTATAGTAGGCGCGCGGAGCGCCGAGGCCATTAATCCTAAGCGCGTTATTCCTTCCGTTGGAATCGGTCCACTCTCTATGGTCAATTAAGCCGGGGGGAATTTCGTTCAAATTGAAATCGGCCATTTGGTAAGAGCCGATTACGACTGCGCATTCTTCACAGTGGAATTTATCTATAATCTTCTGAAGGGAGCCGGAATCGAAGTAAAGATCATCGCTATCAAGCTGAACTGCGAAACGGCCGCAATTACCGTTTTCAACAGCAAGGTTCCAGCATCCCCCAATGTTCAATCCTTCTTCTTCAGGTATAAGATGGATTAGATTTTTATTCTTTTGGGCAATTGAGTTTAATATCCCGGTGGTACCGTCGGTTGAATGATTATCGACCACAATTACGTTGAAGGGAAAAGAAGTAATTTGACCCAGAGCCGATTCAACGGCGTCTTTAATTGTTCTTGCCCGGTTTTTAACGGGAATAACGACGGAGGCTTCGACCGGAAATCCATCCTCAAATCTGGTTTTTTCAACAACAGGCTCTATGTACGCCCCAATAATCTTAAGGTGACGGGTAACGGCATTTTCCATCTCAATCTGCAAATCCCTGTTGGCCGGATTAACATAGTCGAACTGTTTTTCCCCCGATTTTCTTAAGTCTGTTTCCCCCGCGCTGTATAAGAACTCAGGTATTCTTACAATAGGACAGCTGCGGGCTATTGAAAGCCGGAGGCTGTAGAAGCCGGAGTGCTTTTCGCTTTTATCCAGATAAGGAATAGCTTTTACCAGCTCGCGGGTCTTAATCATCATCAGCTTACCAAAGTCGAAATCGTCCCTTAGGCTTCCATCCTGGTAATCGATCGTCGGGTGGTTTTCGGGTTTGCCATTAATTATGTCATGGAAATCGGAGTAAACCAGTCCGGCATTATAATCTACTGCGGCAGATGCAAAACGGATTATAGCCGACCGGCCGATTGAAATTCCGGCCGGGTAAGGGGCGTAAAGGAAAAAGTCAGAATCTATTATCGGCGCGAGCTTTTCGAAAAAAGAGGGGGAAAAAGGAGATTCTGTCTTTATAAAAACCGCGTTTTTAGCCTCAAATTGAATGTTTTCGGGGGTCGCAAAGATAAATTTCCCTATTTCAGGCATTCCGCTACAGGTGTTATAAATACTTTTTACATATTCTAACCCCGGTGCCGCGAGAACTAAAGTAATCTTTTTGTTGTATAACATATGAGAGAAGTTAATAAATATTATAATTAATAATAGTTTAAATTTATAAATAACGAGATTAACATTAACCTTTTTTAACTCCTTTTTAATGAGGTTTTTCGTAAATTTAGAGCATCAAAAAAAGAGCTTTGCAAGATAGAAATAATAATTGGTTAAGTTAAATATTTATAAGAAGAAATGAAATTAAAACTGATAACATACTGCACAACACTTCTACTAAGCTTATCGGTATTTCTATATGCAAGGCCCGATTACCGCACACTTACATTCTCCCAGCCGGGAGTCTCGTTAAGCAAGCCGGCTTCCCTTATTCAGCCCCGAAAACAGGATCCGGTTCTGTCACAAAAAAACAAATCGCACCATTTCAAATCCAGAGTTATCAACTCAACACGGCCTTTACAGCGCTGTATAAAGACCCTTAAAATTTAGGTTTCCTTTATTCCGGGTTTTTACTTTTTTCTCAAACTAATACAGAGGTATTTTTGCGTACAATAAATATTATATTGATTTCACTGTTATCGACCATAAGTTTCGGCTTAATAAATCTTAGCGATTCTTCCGTAGTAGAAAAAGAGTATGAAAAAGCAGTAAATGAGAATCATTTTTACGTTGCCGAGCCTGCCCCGGTTGCGTTTTTAGACCATGGAGTAATTAAAGCCTCGTGGTACGGAAAGAAATTCAACGGCAGAGAAACCGCCAACGGCGAAAAATATGATGAAACCGCCCTTACTGCGGCCCATAAATTATTCCCGTTCGGTACAATACTTAAGGTAACCAACCTGCGCAACCATAGGGTTGTATTCGTCCGCATTAACGACCGCGGTCCTTATGTTGAAGGAAGGAGCCTCGATTTATCGAAAGGTTCGGCCCGCGCCCTTGGAATTTTGAAACGAGGCGTAGTAAAAGTAAAAGTGGAAGAACTTATAGTGCCCGGGCAGAGAGCTCCGGTTAACAGTTTGGAGTAGTATTAAATTGAATTACCGGCTTGCCTAGGCTAAACCGGTAAGATTAAGCTGAAAGTTGTTTTTTCGTTTTTTGCCGAAGTTACTTCTATTCTTCCCCCGTGAAGAAGTGCTATTGAATTGACCACGGAAAGACCGAGCCCTACTCCTCCGGTCTTTCTGTTGCGCGAAGATTCCAGCCTGTAGAAACGGTCGAAAATCTTCTGTTTTGCCTCCTCGGGTATCCCGTCCCCCTCATTAATAATAGAAATTTTATATTCCGATTCCGATATTTTTTCGCCGGTAACCAGAATTGGTCGTTCCTCGTACCCGTATTTAACGGCATTGTCAATCAGGTTTAAAAGCGCCTGTTTCATAAGCACCCCGTCAACCTTAATAACCGCGTCGCTCTTAACCTCAAGCAAAAGGTCAATCTTCTTATCCCTGCCGATTAGCCTTAA
>DAHYUM010000047.1 GCA_027398005.1 bacterium | reverse complement strand
TAACGTAGGCTTTTCGGGGGGCGAAAAGAAGAGGAATGAAATTCTTCAGCTGCTTACCATGAATCCCCGTTTTGCGCTACTTGACGAAACTGATTCGGGCCTCGATATTGACGCCCTTAAAATAGTTTCGAACGGCGTGAACATATTTAAGAACGAAAACAATTCGGTGCTTTTAGTTACCCACTATCAGCGTCTGCTCGATTACATTGTGCCCGATTTTGTACACGTTCTTGCAAGAGGAAGAATTATTAAAAGCGGCGGTAAGGACCTGGCCCTTGAACTTGAAGAAAAAGGGTACGACTGGCTTAAAGAAGAATTTGAAAACGCCGTTTAATTGAGGAATGATCGAAATGTCTGTTGAAAATAATAAACAGTGGTACATAGATAATTTTACACGGTTCGAATCCCATCTTAACGGCGAGAAGAATTTGTTTCCCCATGCCGGACGCCGGAACGCGCTAGAGAAACTTGCAGTTACCGGATTCCCTACCCTTAAAGAAGAGGAATGGAAGTACACTAACGTAGCCCCTATTATAAAGAACGGCTTTTATCCGGCCTATGCAATTAATGAAAATAACATAAACAAAAAGGAACTTGAAAAGAATTTCTTCTGCGGACTTGAATGCCACAGGCTTGTATTTATAAACGGTCTTTATTCTAAAGAGCTTTCAAAAGTTAACAGCCTGCCAAAAGGCGCGGTTGTGGCTAGTCTTAGGGATGCAATAAAAACCAATCCCGAACTTGTTAAGAAATATATCACACTCCCCGAAAAAGCCAACGCGTTTACTCTTCTTAATAACGCATACAATCTGGACGGACTTTTTGTTTACCTGCCGAAGGGAAGCATTGTTGAAACGCCCGTTCAGGTACTTTTTATAAACGGCAACGGAGAGGAAAACGTACTTTCATCCCCGCGGAATATTATTGCCGCCGAAGAAAACAGCTCGGTTAACCTTGTATTTAGCTATTTAGGCGCCGGTAGCAAGAGTTACTTTACAAATGTGATTACCGATGTCCATTTAGGCGAAAATGCTTCGGTCAGTGTATATAAAATTCAAAACGAAAATGATAATTCGTACCATATAGAAAAGGCCGATGTAATACAGGGCGCTTCAAGCAGATTTAATCATTATTCCGTTTCATTCGGCGGGTCTATTGTTAGGAACGATATAAATTCAAGTCTCGAAGGGGAAAACGGCGAGTGCCATTATTACGGCTTATATCTTGCCAACGGAAACAGGCATATTGATAACCATACTTTTGTTGACCACGCCAGCCCCAACTGCCTTAGCAACGAATTATATAAAGGAATTCTAGACGATGAGGCGCGCGGCGTATTCAACGGTAAAATAGTAGTAAGGCCTGATGCCCAGAAAACAAATGCATACCAGACAAACAGAAATATTTTGCTGACTGATGAAGCAAAAATTCATACCAAGCCACAGCTTGAGATTTTTGCCGATGATGTTAAATGCTCGCACGGCGCTACGGTAGGAAGGCTTGATGAAACTGCCTATTTCTATATCCGTTCAAGGGGCGTGCCTGCCGAAATGGCAAAATCGATGCTTATAAGGGCTTTCGCAAATGACGTTATCGAATCGGTTAAAATACCGGAATTAAAAGAACAGCTAAATCATATGATATTCAGCCATCTTAACAGGGTGGAAATTACAAATCAATAAGAGCCGCAAATGTTTAACAGCCAGGTTGATGAAAAGGTTAAAAGAAATTTTAACATAGATGAAGTGAGAAACGATTTCCCTATCCTAAAGAGGCTGGTAAACGGAAAGCCTCTTGTTTATCTGGATAACGCCGCCACCGCGCAGAAACCGCAGTCGGTTATTGATGTTATGGCGCACTATTACACTTACGAAAACGCAAACATTCACAGAGGGCTACATTTTTTAAGCGAACTAGCTACGGAATCGTACGAATCGGCGCGGCTTAAAGTGAAAGAGTTCCTTAATGTAATGAGCGTTTCCGAAATTATTTTTGTACGCGGCGCTACCGAAGGTATTAACCTGGTTGCCAGTTCATTATGCCGTTCAAACCATTTCGGGCAGGATGACGAAGTGATTGTTACCGAAATGTAACATCACGCCAATATTGTGCCGTGGCAGTTAAGCCGCCGTAAAAACTTGAAACTGCGCGTTATACCCATTAACGATGCGGGTGAAGTTGATATTGATGAATTTGTTAAACTTATCAATCCCAAGACGAAGCTTGTTTCAATAGTCCATATTTCAAACGCGCTCGGTACTATCAACCCGGTTAAAAAAATTATTGATATTGCCCATGCACATAATATTCCCGTTTTGCTGGACGGCGCACAGTCCACCCCGCATCTTAAAATTGACGTGCAGGATTTGGGGTGCGATTTTTTTACATTCTCCGGCCACAAGATGTTCGGTCCGACCGGTATTGGCGTTCTTTATGGAAAGACCCAGTATCTCGAAATGATGCCTCCGTATCAGGGAGGGGGGGATATGATAAGGGAGGTTACATTCGACCATACGACATACGACGACCTGCCCCGCAAGTTTGAAGCCGGTACACCTAATATTGCAGGTGGAATAGGGCTCGGCGCCGCAATAGATTATCTTAATCAATTTGACAGGGAAGAGCTTCTTAAACATGAAAACGCCCTGCTTGAATATGCAACGGCAAAGCTTTCGGAAATTAAAGGACTCAGAATTATAGGCACTGCAAAAGAGAAAGCCTCGGTTATTTCTTTTACAATAGAGGGAATTCATCCTTATGATATTGGAACCATAATAGATACTGACGGGGTGGCAATACGCACAGGGCACCATTGCGCACAGCCGGTTATGCGCAGGTTTAACGTGCCTGCAACAGCGCGCGCAAGTTTTACGTTTTATAATACGTTCGAAGAAATTGATAAACTGGCTTTAAGCCTTAATAAAGTAATTAAAATGTTCAGTTAGCAGGTAAAGGAAATGGTAGATAAAGGTATGCTTGAGCAGATGGTAATTTCGGTTCTTAAAAGCTGTTTCGATCCCGAAATTCCGGTTGATATTTACGAACTTGGGCTTATTTACGAACTGAAAATTGACGATAACGGCAATGTCTATATTAAAATGACTCTTACTTCCCCCGCATGCCCCGTTGCCGGCAGTCTGCCCGGCGAGGTTAAGGAAAAAGTTAAAGGCATTAAACAGGTTAACGATGTTTACATTGACCTTGTTTGGGAGCCTGCCTGGAATATGGATATGATGACGGAGGAAGCAAAGCTTGAATTAGGGCTTTTTTAGTTTGAATTAACAATCTATACCGAAAGGAAACAACAATGAGCAGTACAAATATAAAACCTCCTATTTACGATGCCGCGGCGGTTCAGCCGATGAGGGATG
Source organism: bacterium (assembly GCA_027398005.1). Taxonomy (GTDB): domain Bacteria; phylum Bacteroidota; class Ignavibacteria; order Ignavibacteriales; family Melioribacteraceae; genus JAEXUB01. Next base: position 13,923 of record DAHYUM010000047.1, on the reverse strand, counting down.
AACTGATTTACGCGGGATTTGAAGAAGCGCTTACCCCCGAAGCAGTTGACGCGGCAATAAATGAGAAGAACGGCAAATCGGTTCTCTTCTTTGTCAATTCGGTCTGCGGATGCGCAGCAGGAAGCGCCCGCCCAGGTGTTACTCTGGCTCTGCAGAGTACAATTATTCCAGATAGATTTATTACTTCGTTTGCGGGGCAGGAGCGCGATGCAATTGAACATCTGCGGGAAAAATATCTCAGCGAATTTCCCCCTTCTTCCCCATGTGTGGCCTTATTTAAAGACGGCGAGCTGAAATATATGATGCCGCGTATCGAAATTGAAGGACGCGAGCCGGAGGAAATTGCTGATACTTTAAGGGAACAGTTTGAAATACATTGTTCAAATCAAGGGCCTTCAATATCCCCCGAGAAATATTCTAAACTTGTTCACTCTATTACCTGCGGCTCTAAAATTCCGTTAAATTAAATAACTGTTTAAGGCAGAAAAATGAAATTCAGCGCGGTTGAAGAATATGGCATAAGATGTTTATTAAGAATTGCCAAATTTTATCATGTCGAAAAATCCCTTACCATACCCGAGATCAGTTCGGCAGAGGGAATTTCCCAGCACATTGCGGGTAAAATTCTGCGCTCTTTGCGCCTTGGCGGCTTTCTTGAAAGTTCAAGGGGACAGATTGGAGGGTATACGCTCTCCCGTCCCCCTGAAGAAATTAAAATTAAAGATGTAATTTCAATTCTAGGGGGTAAATTGTACGATGACTCTTTCTGCAAAGAGCATAAAGGGATATCGGATTTGTGCACTAATTCAATCGATTGCTCGGTGCGTTCGTTGTGGAGAATTATTCAGGATGCCATTGATGCCGCAATTGATAAAATGACTCTTAAAGACCTACTCGTTTCGGAAAATCTTTTATTCGAAAGTTTTAACCAGCCTGTAAAGGCGGAAGAGGAAAAACAGCCGGCATAAGATTTACGGCTAAATTAAGGTGCCGCCTCTCTGCGGCCCGGATGCTGTTCTCTCTGTATATTTCTACAAAGGTTGCGCGGCTCCCCGCCGCTTTATAATCAATCTTTTAATATTATTGCTTTTGTAACAATCATCCAATTCTGCTAGTGGTGTCATTTGAACTCAACCCCGCCGCAAAAGATTTGAGTAATAACAAGATCCAGCCGGCACCCCTTCTCTTTTACAAAGAGAAGGGGACGGGGGATGAGTTCCCAAACAGGAATTAAAACGTTTTTTATTAATGCAATTAATTTGCGCCGTAGAGGCAGCAATGACCCCATTTTTGCCTTAAAAACCCATTAAATTTAAAGAGATTATTTTTTGCACTGTTTTTTAAAAAAGTGTATTTTATTTTGATTTCGTTTCACAATGGGGAGATATGAAATGAAAAAACTATTACTGTTTTTCTTTATTGCAGTAGTGCCTTTGTTTGCCCAGTGGCAGCTCCGCAACAACGGTCTGCCGGCAGGCACACACATTGGTGCTTCCATAGACGCAATTGACCAAAATAATGCAGTTGCAGGGCTAACGGTAGGCATCTACAAAACTACCGACGCGGGATTAAATTGGATTAAAATTTCGAGCGATACCGTAGTACAGGTATCTATGGCAGATGCCGGAACTATCTATGCTGTAACCAACAAAAAAATTATTAAAACTGCAGATGGCGGTACGACATGGAATGTTCTGTACCAAATTCCAACAGGGGGAGTAGTTTTCAATTACATCAAGGCTTTCCAGAACGGCATAATTGCCGAAGCAGACAGCGCCGGGGCTTCTTCACAGCCTTTGATACTTAAATCTACCGACGCGGGTGCAAACTGGACCCAAGTAAGCAATACGCTTACCGGATGCTGGTCCGGAGATGTTTGGCACCGCATCGAATTTGTTACGCCTGATATAGGATTTTTCCACTGCAGCGGTATTTCACCGCAGAGAACCTTTAAGACAACTGACGGCGGGGCAACCTGGAGCGATGTAGGGTTAAACAATATTCAATTCGAAATGAAATTTTATAATGCCTCTTACGGAATTACGGTTAATACTCAGGTGAACGGGAGTGATACCGAGTTTTTTATTAATAGAACCATTGACGGGGGAGCTACCTGGTTAACTAAATCGACCGCAATTCAGACTTACTATACAAGGGATATTGAATTCATACCCGGCAACCCTTCTGAATTGTTTTTAACGGCAACTGACGGGCTTTATTACAGCGCAGACAGCGGGAAGGTATGGACGAAACAAAATCTCGATTTTACAATGGCTTCGCAGGGGGACAGGGGGGAAGATATTGTATTTGTAGACTCAAACTGCGGCTGGATTCTTTCTTTTAACGGAAATGTTTACTGGACAGACAATAAAGGGAATCCTGTTGTAAGCAATAGCAGAAATGAGGCTTTGCCAAAGGTTTATACCCTTGAACAGAATTATCCCAATCCGTTTAATCCATCAACGGTTATAAAATATACGGTTGCGCCTCTAAATAATAACGGCAGTCCGGTTCAAAGGGTTGTTCTTAAGGTTTACGATATGCTTGGGCGGGAACTGGCTACATTGGTTAACGGCGATAAATACCCCGGAGTTTACAGCGTTAAATTTAATGCCGCAGGGCTTGCTACCGGAACTTATCTTTACAAATTGACGGCGGGCAGTTTCAGCGAGGTAAGGAAAATGATTTTAATGAAGTGATTTCCGTTATAGGGAAATATTAATATAACGCGGATTTTTGTAATTTTTTATTGTTGTAATCTGATATTGCATATTAGGCAGCAGGGAATGTTGCGGGAAGTTTGTGTAATGATTTGAGCTGTTCCGGGTATTAAGCGGTGATTTGAACTCAACCCCGCCGCAAAAGATTTTAGTAATAACAAGGTTCAGACGGCACCCCTTCTAATTAATGATAAAACACGATTAAAAGAGAATTTTGTTCCATTAATTTAACGTGCGCCCGCAGATTTGCATATACCATTCATTTTATTAATTTTACTCACTTAAACTAAACATTAGGGGTACGGATGAGGAAGAATTTACTTCTCCTTTTTTTGGGGTTAATTATTTTAACGGCGTTCTATTTTACCGGATGTTCTTCGGCGGTTTCTATACAAAATCCCGTCGTTGGCATTGTACAGATTGTTGGGAACGAACCTTTTACTAAACTTGCCGTTAATATTAACGACAAAGACGTTTACCTGCTCGATTGTACTAAAGAAATGCAGGCCGAATTAATTAAAAACCAGAACAGGGTTTATGAAATTATTTACTCTGATGTAAAAAAAACTGACGAGGGAATTATTCTTGTTGTTAAACAGGCTATTCCCATTAAAACCAAATAACAGGGGACCAATATGAAGAAATTTGTTTTATTTCTTGTATTCATTTTTGCGTTAAATATAAATGCGCAGGTTCAGGTTCAGCAGGGTAAACTTGAACAGCTTAATTCAGTAGAATTTCTGAAAGACAAACCGGTTGATGTAAGGCTGCTTTATCCCGACCTTGAAAAGCCGACTCAGCAATATATGCAGGAACATCCCGATTATAAGCCGGCAAACAGGATGAATAAACCTGAATTCAATTTTACCGTAGGCTCTACACATACCTGGTTTGCACAAAATTTATCAACACATAATTTTTACCAGGTACCATCAACCTGCCGCGCTGTAGGTGTAAACTGTTATATATTTGTTGAAGATTCGAACTGGGGAACAAAAGTAACTCAAACGGCTGTCGATTCCGTCCGAATCGCATTCGACAGCAAATGTCCGGCTAACCCCAGCAAGGGCATCTATCAGATGGATGTTGATACTTTCGGCACGCCTCCGAATGTTGACGGCGATAATAAAATAGTCATTCTAATTCTCGATATACAGGACGGATACACTCCGGGTAATTCTTATGTTGCCGGTTATTTCCACGGCTGGAACGAATTACCCGCTTCGAACTATGGAAGCAACTATGCAGAAATTTATTATTTGGATTGCAACCCTTTGGATCTTACTACATCGGCCGGGCTTAAATCGGGTATGTCCACTACAGCACACGAATTCCAGCATATGATTGAATATAATTATCATCCGCAGGGGCAGACTTTATTTTTTAACGAAGGCTGTTCGCTTCTTGCTGAATATATATGCGGATATGATTTCCGCGAGCAAACCAGTTTTGCCAACGATTCACCAATTGGGCTGCTTGAATGGAGAAGCGGAAATGACGCATTGAAAGATTATTCCCGCGCCGCACGCTTTATGCTTTATTATTATGAACAGTTCGGAATCGGGTTCTTCTCTAAATTTGTCCAGAGCGCATACATCGGAATTACCGGAATAGACGACGCATTAACAAAACTCGCTTCGATGAGGCGTTTTGGAGACATACTGCCCGACTGGTACATTGCCAATGCGGTGGATAATAAATCGGTAAACCCGAAATGGGGATATAATCTTACAGGAATGCCTAAACCGCAGGGCACTACATTCTGGAGTTCAAATATAAATAGTTATTCTGCCAACGTACCTTATCTTGGAGCAAGGATAATTACGCATAAAGGAAGCTACAGCATTAACTCAACATTCAGCAACTGCAATACGACTTATCATCAGATAAAAGCAATTAAATTCGGTTCGGGAAATCCTGTAATTGAAGATGTGCCGCTTAATTCAACATATTCTGTATCGACACTTAACCCTACATATACTTCTATTCAATATCTTATATTGAATAACAGCAGTATGAACGATTACAGCTTTACCTATGGAGCTTCAGGTACAAATTCACCGGCTTATGTGTTCGATTACACAGTAAACGCGGCAGTCGGCTCTTTCGGATGGAATACAGGGGATACGGTTTGTGTCTATTTTGATCCAATTTTTGGAGGTAAGCTGGATTCTATTAAAGTCCAGTTCAGTAAAGCCGGCTCTTTGCAGGGAGGAGTTTGGGAATATACCGGTTCGCAGAGGCCTACTCCGCTCGGTGCAAGCATGATTTCTTTTACCGCTAATCCGGTAAATAATAGTTGGACAAATATTGATTTGACATCATACGGCAAAAGTACATCAAAAGCTTTTGCGGTTGCATTCCCTACTTTATCAGGAGGCGTTCAAGTTTCAGTTTCGCCATACCCCGCAACCAGCCCTTATCATAGCTATACATATCTTACCAGTACGGACGCCTCTTCGCATGTGGCAGGCTGGTATTACGTTACAAAGGATGCAAGCAATATTTATATATATCAGATAAAGGCCTATATTTCAGTTGGTACAGTAGGGAACGAAAAGACTCTGGAAGTTCTTCCGTCTAGTTATTCCCTTTCTCAGAATTACCCCAACCCGTTCAACCCGAGTACAAAAATCCAATATACACTGCCTGAAACCGCCAAGGTAACAGTAAGAATTTACGATATGCTTGGGCGTGTAATAAAGACTCTTGTAAGCGGAGAGGAAAGCGCCGGAATGCATCAGATTACATGGAACGGCGATAACGAAGCAGGGCAGAAAGTAGCAACAGGAATTTATATGTATTCAATTTCGACAAATAAATTTGTACAGACCAAGAAAATGGTCTTGATGAAATAAATAATTATGCTCCAAAAAAAAGGCAGGCCTAATAAGCCTGCCTTTTTTTATTAATGTACTAAGAATAATTAATGCATTCCAAGCAGGCCGTTTTCGCTGCAGGTATTGCATTCAAACTGAAGCGTAATATGGTTTATGCCGAACTTTTCCCCCAGCGCCTTTTCAATCTTATCCCTTAATTCACCACTTTGGCTAATAGTCATATCCTCAATATCAACGTGCGCCTCAAGGTGTATGTCATTGTCGCCAATGGACCAGAGGTGCACATGGTGAATGTTGGCCACCTCCTTAAATTGCTCAACTTCCTTTTGAATCTCCGTAATCGAAACATTCAAAGGTGCCCCTTCCATTAAGATATGTACGGCCTCCATAAGAATGGAATAGCTTTCCTTAATTATATAAGCTCCGATAAGAATGGTTAAAACGGGGTCAACCCAGTAAGCCTGCCAAAAGTAAATGGCGGCGCCCCCGGCAATAACAGCCACGGATGCAACGGTATCGCTTAAAAGATGCAGGTACGAAGAACGGATATTAATGCTTTCGGCAGAATCCTTTTTAAGAAGTAGAGTTCCGGCAATGTTCATAAAAAGTCCTATTACGGCAACAATAGTCATCATTTCCGGCTCAATCTTAACCGGGGTGTAGAACCTTTTAACCGCTTCGTAGAGAAGGAATAAATAAATGCCGATAAGCACCGAGGCATTAATCAGGGCGGCAAGAATTTCGGCCCTCTTAAGGCCGAATGTATGTTTAAATGAAATATCCTTTTTAGTAAGCTTTAATGCAATAAGGCTTATAATAACGGCGGCGCCGTCGCTTAAATTGTGCAGCGCATCGGAGATTAAGGATAAACTCCCCGAAATTATTCCCCCCGCAATTTCGGCGGCCGAAGTAATAAAATTGAGAATTATTGTGGCAATAAGCCTGCCGGCAGTGGAGTTTGAAACCCCGTGGCTGTGATTATGTTCGTGTGCCATAATCTTCTTTCTTGAATAAATATCAAAATACTTTGCTAAATTTACGCATTACAAATTAAAATAGACAGAAGATGAAAAACAACTTTTACAATGAATTTGATTACGCGCGCATTAAGGAAAGCCAGCGCGAAAGCGAATACCGCACTCCATTCCAGATAGACCGTGACCGTATAATCCATTCATCCGAATTCAGGCGTCTGCAGGCTAAAACGCAGGTCTTTTTGCCGGGGGAATACGACTTCTACCGCACACGGCTGACGCATTCAATTGAAGTTGCGCAGATTGGAAGGTCGATTTGCAACTACATTGTAAAAACAAACGAAAACATATTTAAAGAGGATTATTATATAGACCCCGACCTTGTTGAATCGGTTTGCCTTACCCACGATCTTGGCAATCCTCCTTTCGGGCATGCAGGAGAGCGAAAGCTTAACGTTCTTATGAAAGAATACGGCGGCTACGAAGGAAACGCGCAGACTTTAAGGTCTATTACCGAAACGTTTTACAGGGATGAGAACAGAAGGAGGGGAATGAACCCCACGCGTGCCTTTGCAGACGGAATAATGAAATATAAAAGGCTCTACGGCTCGTTCGATTCCCCTTTCAATCATTTTCTTTACGATGACCAGAGCGAATTTCTCAAATTCGTTTTAGGGGGGGAAGAAATAACCGCCCGCGTTAAAGAGGAGGAAATAAACGATTTTAAAAGCATCGAATGCCGCATAATGGACTGGGCAGACGACACCGCATACGCAATTAACGATCTTGTTGATGGCATTTCGGGGGGATTTCTTACAATTGAAAAGCTTGCCGGCTGGCAGAAGATGAAGGATTCTTCCCTTAACAGTTTTGAGCATTCTCTGGTGGATGAGATGATTGAATGGATGAGCTCGGGTAAATTCAAGCCAAAGTTCGGAATGCAGAGAGGGGATTTCATCCAGTCGGTAAAAATTAAGGAAATTGAAAATTTTATGAGCGGAAAGAGCAACCGCTATAAATACGACCTCATAATTGACGATTCGGTTCTTAAAAAGGCAAAGCTTTATAAACAGGTTTCGGTAGAACTTGTATTCCAGTCTGCCCAGCTTCATCAGATTGAATTTAAAGGCAATATGATGATAGAAAAATTATTCCGCCTGTTTGAAGAGAATTATATCAAGACCGATTCGAGAATTAAACTGCTCCCCGATTTTGACGATAAATGCATACGAGCCGAACTTGATAGGAACAAGAAAGCCAGAATGATATGCGATTATATGTCGGGAATGACTGACAGCTATGCAATGCGTACCTACCGCCGCCTGTTCGATTCCGGTTACGGCTCGATGGTGGAAGTGCTTTAATAAGTGAATGGTTAAATAATTTCGTCAATGCTTTTTGCGCCGGTAAAAAGCGAGAGCATTTTAGTAAGAACTGCGTCAACAATCGAATCGGGGCATGAGGCTCCGCTTGTAACGGCAATCCGGGGTTTGGTTCCGGGGGTTATGAAGTTTTCAGTTGTAATTTCTTTTTTAAGGTGTATATCGTAGTGCTTAATTGCCTGCGGCGCAATAATTTTATCCTCTCCCGAAATGAAATAAACAGGCATTTCCCCTTCAAGCAGTTCAACAAGGTGTGTAGTATTCGAGCTGTTGTACCCCCCAATAACAAGCGCAAAATGGGCGCCCCGGTTTTTAAGAGCCGCCGCCGCCTGCTGATTGTCGTTTGTGGCGTAGCATAAGGTATCCCTTGTATCGGCAAAATGCTCTTTAATATTTTCAATGCCGTATTTTCGCCCAACAGCTTCCCTAAGCAGCAGGGCAATCTGTTCGGTTTCGCCGGCAAGCATTGTAGTCTGGTTTACTACTCCAATCCGTTCAAGGTCACTTTCAGGATTAAAATCCTTTGAGTATTTCCCCTCGAAGAATTTATAGAAATCCTCTTTGTTTATTTCCCCTGTAATAATCCGGGCAAGAATTCCGGCTTCCTTAATATCCTTTATTATTACCGATTTTGCATTCTGCACCGTATGCGAGAATGTAGCCCTTGTTTCTTCATGCACATGCTTGCCGTGGATAATAACGGTAAAATTATTTCTGCCAAGCAGGGCGGCTTTATTCCATACCCTTTCTACAAACGGGCACGTGGTATTATATTTAACAGTATCAATTCCTTTACTTTTAAGAAGTGCTTCAATTTCAACCGTAGTGCCGAACGCGGGAATGATTACTATGTCATTTCCCTTAATTTCATCCCAAGGGATATACTGCCCGCCGTAATTATCCATTATGAATTTAATGCCGTGCTCTTTAAGGTCGTTGTTAACGGCGGGGTTGTGAATCATTTCGCTAAGGAAATAGATGTTTTTTCCTTTGTTCTCATTTATTGTTTTATATGCAATTTCAATGGCGTTTTCAACCCCGTAGCAGAAACCGAAATGGCGTGCAATTAAAAATTCAACGGTGCCGAAATCGATTGAAGCAGGGGAGAAATCCTTTTTTGAAGGGTCTTCTTTCTTCCTGCGTTCCTTAATGATAGAGATTATCGAGCTTCTGTAATGTTCCGGTATATCGAATTTTTTCATTTGCCGTATTCTCTAATTTTCCTTTCAAGGTTATCCACCTGCGAAATAAACATCCTGTATTCGGGCTCCGCCTGCCCTTTATCCCTGCATTTGTCAATTTCGGTCAATGCTTCATCATATTGTTTATGGTTGTAAAGGTAATAGGCCTTAAGGTAATAGCCCTTATATGTTTCCTTAATTTGCAGCGCTTTATTAATCCATTTAAGGGGTGCATCCTTAAACATATTGTTTTCAATTCCATATTCGGCGGCGTCAAGGTAAATCTTCCAGTCATCCGGTTTTGCCTTGGCAAAAGCCGCAGTAATCTTTTCAAGCGCAATCGGTTCAAGGTCAATTTCAACTTTAAATGGTACCTTAATATTTTCCCAAACGAGTGCGACCGTAGCCGAAGTATCGGTAAGATCCATAAAGTTATAGTATAATCTTTCGTTAAACGAATTTTTTTCGGGAATGGCTTTAAAACTTAACTGGTCTTGGCTTTTATTCTTTTCGTAATCGAGCCCCCACTGTTTCCATTTCCGGTTGAGGATAATTGTCCATTCTTTTTCCCCCGGAATAGTGAAAAGCGCATACCTGCCTTTAGGAACAACGGTGCCATTAATTTTAACGTCGGTTGTAAAGGCAATAGTGGTGGCCTCGTTTGCCCCCGCGCGCCATACTTTGCCGTAGGGTACTAATCCCCCCCAAATAACTCTTCCTTTAACCTCGGGACTTCCGAAAGTTATTGTAAAATCGGTATATCCTACCGTCTGGTGAATTTCAGCCGCAGGACTGAGGCGCACGCTCTTATCATTATCGGCGGTAAGGTAGCTTTCTATGGTAAATGATACTTTCAGTTTTTCCCATGCCAGGTTTAATGTAGCGCTTTTGCGCGATGTATTGGAGAAATAGAAGAGCATTCTTTCAAGATATTCATTGCTTTCGGGTTTAACCTTAAAGTGGAGCAGATCTTCATCTTTATATTTGTCGTAATCGAGCCCCCATTGGTCCCATTTTTTGTTAAAGATAATGGTCCATTCATTTTCGGAAGGAATGGTATAAAAGGCATATTTCCCTTTAGGAACGATGTGGCCGTTCACTTTAACGTCGGTAGAAAATTCAATTGTAGTGGCCTCGTTGGCGCCTGCCCGCCAAACCTGGTTAAAGGGAACCAGATCCCCCCAAATTTTGCGGTCCCTAACCGCGGGGCGGTGGTAAATAACCTCGGCTTTTGTAATGCCAATGTTCTGCATTATGGAAGCCCTGGGGCTTAAACGGGGCAGCTCAAGCTGTGCATAAGCCGCGCCTGAAGCAATAAATAAAATTAATATGGTTAAATATTTAATTGTTTTTTTCATGGCCCGCCTTCCAAAGTGAATATACAAATATATGTTTCTTCCTATAATAAATCTGCAACAAAATTTATCCCTAAAAAGTTTAAAAAAAAGAATCCGGCTTTGGGCCGGATTCTATAATAAAAACTTATTTAGATCAGCTTAGAACTGAAAGCGCACACCAGCCAGAATGTTGATAAATGAAGAAGCGCTCCCATCGGTTGAAATGCTGTTGTAGGTGGCAGTAACATCAAGATCGAGTTTATTCCCCAATTTATAGAGGAAACCCAATCCGCCGTCGAATCCGAATTTGCTTTCGTTAGAAGTGGTTGACATTGAGAAGCCCATAATTGAAGCATCGGCTTTTGCTGAAATGAAGAACATTCCCAACTGGGCTGTAACATAAGGTTTAAAGTTTGCTGTAGTGAAAAAATACCTTACACCGGCAACGGCTGGAATAAAAGAAGTTGAGCCTGTAACATTAGCCCCCATAACAGTAGATTCCTTAAGGTCGTATGTAAGGTAGCCGGAAGTAAAAACTACATCGAGGTTCTTGTTAGCTGAATAAGCAACAGTAGCCAGTCCGCCGAAACCGGTCTTGCAGGCATCGCCGAAATCTCCCATAGGAAGGGAAGCGGCACCCTGAACAGAAAGCCCGAACTTGCTCTGGGCGTTCGTATAACCGGCCAGCATTAAAAGGGCGATTACAACTGCTATCACTTTCTTCATATATAACTCCTTTTTTTTAGTTTATTGATGCAAGGTTATTTTAACCTTCAGCTTATTGCTGTTTACCTGTTAGTAAATATAATAATTTTACTAAATTAAAAAATAGGAGATTTTGGACATCGGGGGGAACAAAAGACCCCGTTCATAAATATAAGTTACAACAATCGTTAGTTACTTTACAAATAGGGAAAAACCGAAGAATGAGCAAAAACGAAAAAAAAGCCCCGTTAAAGGGGAAATTGAAGGGTTATATTAAAGAATACGGCCTTATGGCAATAATTCTATTCCTTGTAACCGGCTCCCTTATTCAGGGTTCTTTAGTCCCCACCGGATCAATGGAAAATACTATTATGACCGGGGACCGGCTTATAATAAACAAACTTGCATACGACCTTACCACCCCGCGCTACATTCCGTTTACCGATATTGCACTTCCCCATGTTCGTCTGCTTAAATGGGGAAACCCTAAAAAGGGGGATATTGTGGTTTTTATTTTCCCCGGCTACAGGGATGAAATAAAATATGATAAGATTGAAAGCTGGGTTAAAAGATGTGTTGCCGAACCGGGGGATACTCTTCAGGTTATTAATAAGGTCGTTTTTGTAAATGGTAAAAAACTCCCTATTCCTCATTACGTTAAATATGAAAGCGGCGGTATTAAACCTGCGGGAGTTACCGAGGATGATATTTTCCCAAAGGGAAGCGGGTATAATTCCGATAACTACGGACCGATTGTTGTGCCTAAGAAAGATGATGTTCTCTCCTTATCCATGGATAACATTGAAAGATGGAAGACATTTATTGACCGTGAATATGGAAGGGAGGCTGTTGAAATTAAGAATAACAAAATATTCATAGACGGGAAGGAAACTGATAACTATAAGGTTAAAGATGATTACTACTTTATGATGGGGGATAACAGGGATTACAGCCTCGACTGCCGTTACTGGGGTTTTGTGCCGCGCCGCAATGTAATTGGCAAACCTCTTTTCGTTTACTTTTCTTGGAACAGTGATATTCCTTTTTCTCAGCCGGTAGAATTGCTCAAATCGGTGCGTCTTGAAAGGCTCTGCAAAATAGTACATTAGAAAGAAAATCAAATTTTAGAAGAGGCCGGTTTTGCCCTGTTTTGAGGCGAAATCGGCTTTTTTATTGCCATTAGTTAAATAATGTTACTTTAATAGGAAGGGAATTATAATTGGATAAAATGTGTTATTAATGTAATAACAGACATTATGAATTAGAAACGGATTAAATATTATGGCAAACGCAGTATTTCATCACCCACTGCCCGATAATGAACCGGTACGCACTTACGAACCAGGTTCAGCTGACAGGGAAAAGCTAAAAGCCAAATTGGCTGAAATGGAGAATCAGGTTGTGGAAATTCCCTTAATTATCGGGGGAAAGGAAATAAGAACCGGCAATACGGAAGATGTAGTTATGCCTCATAACCATAAACATGTAATTGCCCGGTTCCATAAGGCTGGAGCTAAGGAAACACAGATGGCTATTGATGCCGCTATGGAAGCTTATAAAACCTGGTCGGCTATGGAGTGGCAGGACCGCGCGGCAATATTCTTAAGGGCGGCCGATTTAATAAATCTGACCGACTGGCGCTATACAATAGTAGCCTCCACAATGCTCGGGCAGAGCAAGAATGTTCATCAGGCAGAAATAGATGCCGCATGCGAAACAGCCGACTTCTTCCGGTTTAATGTTTATTACGCAAATAAAATTTATCAGGAACAGCCTCCTCATTCGCCGCATGGAATGTGGAACCGCCTTGAATACCGTCCTCTTGAAGGATTTATATATGCAATTTCGCCATTTAATTTTACATCATTTAACGCAAACCTTCCGGGCGCGCCTGCAATAATGGGGAACGTGGTAATTCTAAAGCCGGCCTCGACCAGTGTTTATGCAGGTTATTATGTAGTAAAGCTTCTTGAAGCGGCAGGTCTGCCCGCAGGCGTAATTAATTTTTTGCCCGGCAGCGGCGAGGCTATAAGCGGAGAGATTTTCAAGAACCCGTATTTTGCCGGACTCCATTTTACCGGAAGCACGAATACATTCCAGCATTTATGGAAATCGGTATCGGATAATCTTACAAAGTTCAGAACCTATCCGCGTATAATAGGCGAAACAGGGGGAAAAGATTTCGTATTTGCCCATCCCACGGCAAACGTAAGAGGTTTGGGGGTTGCGCTTATTCAGGGGGCATTCGAATATCAGGGGCAGAAATGCTCTGCCGCTTCGAGGGCTTATATTCCAAAATCGATATGGCCCGAACTTAAGGATTATCTTGTAAACGAGCTTAAACACCTTAAAACCGGCGAAGTAACCGATTTTACAAATTATAATAACGCGGTAATTGATAAAAAAGCATTCGATAGCATTACCGGTTACATAGAGTATGCAAAAAACTCTACCGATGAGGAAATTATTGTAGGGGGCAAGTACAATTCAACAAAAGGATATTATATAAATCCTACAATTGTACAGACTTCAAATCCAAAGAGTAAACTAATGGAAGAGGAGATATTCGGGCCTGTACTTACCGTTTATGTTTATGATGATGATAAATATGAAGAGACATTAAAGTTGTGCGATGAAACATCGCCATACGGACTTACCGGTTCAATATTCGCGCAGGACAGGGAAGCAATAGTGCTTGCCGAAAAGACATTGCGCCATGCCGCGGGCAATTTTTATATTAACGATAAACCCACCGGAGCCGTTGTAGGGCAGCAGCCTTTCGGA
>DAHYUM010000046.1 GCA_027398005.1 bacterium | reverse complement strand
AACATTTTTGCCAAAATATTCTCCACGGTATAAACTTACATTCTTAGGGAAAATCTCCCCATTTTTTCTTAAGCCCCAATATTCAAATTTCTGCGGTTCGCCGGCGAACGCCTTTTTTACTGCCATGCCAACTCTTTCAAGATCGTTCAACCCGGGGGCGCTTATAAAAGCGGGATTTTTGCCAATAAATTTTTCGCGCGGATAACCATACATTTTTACCGCCCCCTCATTCACGTCCAAAAACACCCCCTCCTCGTTTTGAATATATATTGCCTCGTTAACGCTGTTGAATAAACCCCGGAATGTGTTTTCGCTCTGCCTTAAAGCTTCAATTGATTTTTTTCTTTCGGTTATATCGCGCGAAACACCCAGTATTTCCATTTCATTGTTTTCGTTAATTATATATGTAGATGTAACCTCGGTATGAACAATGGAACCGTTTTTGTGTATCTGATCGAATTCGTCTATAAAGGAAAGAGGAATCCCCTTGTTTTTTGCCAGCATTTCAAATCTAGCCGGAATTATTTTCGCAATCCGCGCATACGATTCGGCAGTTGTCATCTCTTCCATCGTCTGCTTTAATACTTCATCAACAGTAAATCCGCGTAATTTTTCCACAGTTGGACTTACATAGGTAAAATTTTCTATTCCGGCGTTATATATCCATACAACATCAAAAACGTTTTCGGCCATAAGGCGGTAGAATTTTTCACTTTTAGCAAGCAGCTGATCTGCTTTCTTTTTTGACAAGCCGAGTGAAAGATTATTTGCCAGCGCTTCGTAGAATTTGATTCCGGCAAATGAGAACATATTCTGTCTATGGTCGTTAAGCTGAATAAGTCCGAATGTTTCCCCCGCGGCGCGCAGCGGTATAAGGGCAACCGATTCGTAACCCCGCTTATTACAGTAGTTGCGGGTATGCGCCTGCCTATCGGCATCTGTTGTTGAGGCTAAAAGAGCCGACGTGCCGTTGCTCCAGAACGAGCCATATTCAGTAAAGAATGGGAATGCCGGATTCGTTCTCCCCTGAATTACGTTCCCGCACATGCATTCAAGTATGGCGTTGCCGTTTTTATCCCTTTTTATTATTCCATCTGCCGATCTTGCACAGAGATACTTTTCCCTTAAAACAAAATCCTCCGGGAAACCCTCTGTTTCATAATAAGGATAGTCTTCCCCTTCATTAAGCCTTATGCCGACTGCTTCGCAATGGGAGAACGCCCTAAAGAAACCAGCGGCATTTTTCATTAGGCTATGAAAATCATCGGTCGAATTTATTATTTTAAGAAGCTGTAAAGTAATCTCTCTTTCAAGCTCTGCTTTTTTATTCTCAGTTATATCGTTAAGCACAGCCGCAAATTTATTTTTGCCTACTTTGTACGCCCTTACCCTGAAGTATTTATCCAGGCCTTGCGAGTAGCTCTCGAACATAACCGGATTGCCGGTAGTAACCACTTTGCCATAATTCTCAATCCATATTTTTTCGTTTTTAGGTAAAACCTGAAGAATTGTTTTGTTGATAATATTCTCTGCTTTAACGCCCGTTAATTCCTCAAAACCCGTATTAATGTCCAGGAAACGGTAATCTACCGGATTCCCTTCCGTGTCAAAAATCATTTCGTGCAGTGCAAGGCCGCTGGCCATATTGTCGAACAATCCCTTGTATTTTTTTTCGCTTTCAATTAATTCTGATCTGGCTTTATCACGTTCGGTTATATCGCGTATAATTTCCTGTACATATTCGGCCCCTTCAATCTGGAACAGGCTAGTGCTTATTTCCACAGGAAATATTGTTCCATCCTTCTTTACGTGGCGCGCTTCGAAAGTTAAACCATGCTTTATATCCAAATTTACAGCCTCGAAAAATTCTTGACTGCGGATTAAAACAATATTCTTGCCGATAAGCTCTTCCCTGGAGTAACCGTAAACCTCTGCCGACCTTTCGTTTGTCTCTATTATTTCGTTTTGCTGATTAAGTAAAAACATTACATCATGCGCATTTTTAAAGAGCAATTCAAAATGTTTTTCAAGAGCGCGTTTTTCTTTTTCGAGCGCAAGAAGTTCTTTATAATTTTCAAGCTGTCTATCATTCCATTTTTTAACAGAATAGACTACAAAGACCGCTATCATTATAATTTCGAGAATTATTTCTACAAAAGAGTGGATTTCATAGATAGTAATCAAAATCAATAGAATAATTGTTGCCGCTATGAGCAGAATAAACCCGGGACTAATGAATTTTTCTCTTTTAATTTCCACCGCCATCCTCTGAGAGATTGCAGAATTCCAATTAGTTATTATCGGCTAAAAAACACAGGTTTTAACCCATTTTGGTGTTTAATTTAATAAATCTCCCGTTTATTAAAACCGCGCTCACAACAGGAATAGCCCGTTTACAACAGATTTTATTATGAATTTCTTAAAAATGGATTTAATGACCGGCAAATTGAGGAGGTAATAAATGGAAATGTGCGGCACTCCTTTAAGGCAATGCCGCTGTAATTATGATTTTTTTAGACTAATTCCATTTCACTAAGCAGTTTTATAATCTTACTCTTGTTTATCGGTTTTGTTAGATAATATGTGCACCCCCCCTTATAATAAGCCTCAATAACTTCTTTGGGGGTATCCAGAGCCGTAACCATTATTATTTTCGGCTCATTTTCGGGCTTTATTCCTAATTCAGCAATTTTCCCCTGAATAATCTTTAAAGCATCTATGCCGTTCATTTCGGGCATCATAATATCCATACATATAAGGTCGTACGGATGTTTTTCGGCAATTGCAAAAGAAAAAGCCTGAACAGCCTCTTTACCGTTTACAGCCGCGTCGCACGGACCGTATGGAAGAAGCATTTTCTGCAAAACAAGCCGGCTTATAAAATCGTCTTCAACTACTAATGATTTCATTTTAATACCTATTAATATTATTCAAATTTAATTTTAACTCAGTTTTTGAATCAGGCTTCATTACCATCCTGAAAGGGACAGTAAAGTGGAATTCGCTTCCAGCCCCTTCGGTACTTTTAAGCCAAATTGAACCTCCGAGAAGCTCTATCAGCCGTTTAGTAATTGTTAACCCGAGTCCGGTGCCCGCGTATTTTTTTGTGAATGTATTATCCAGCTGCATAAAACTGTCGAATACCATTTTCTGTTTCTCTGCCGGAATGCCTATGCCTGTATCTTTAACTGCAAAATGAACAACCAGCAATTCCTTTCCCTCTTTAGTTAAAAACTCGGCCGGTTCAAGCGTAAGGTCTATTCTGCCTTGCGGTGTAAATTTAAGGGCATTGCTTAACAGGTTTGTTAACACCTGTCCAATTTTTTTTGAATCTCCGGCTAATTTTTTCGGTATACGGTCGTCAATATTATATTCAACATCAACATTTTTTACCGACGCATTAATTCTAAATGGAGATGTTAATTCTATTATTAAAGAACGGATATCAAATTCCGATTCGTTTATTTTCTCTTTGTTATCTTCAATTTTGGAAAAATCGAGAAGGTTATTGAGCAGTTCGAGAAGTGAGTAGGCCGAAGATTTAAGCAGGGTCAAATATTCAAGCTGCATTGAATCGGGATTTGTCTCAAGAAGAATTTCGGTAAGACCTATTATGCCGTTAAGGGGTGTTCTTATTTCGTGGCTCATGTTCGAAATAAAATAACTCTTGGCCTTGTTTGCCTCATCCGAAATGTTTTTAGCCCTTAGCAGTTCATCTTCAAGCAGTTTCCGGTTTGTAATATCGAGGCATACCCCTACAAAACCGTCAAATCCCCCCTTTAAATTATAATAAGGGTTCCCTGCGCAAATCATCCATTTATATTCCAGGTTTTTATCGGCAAGCCTGAATTCCAATTCGAATTTTTCCTTATTACGGAATGCCTTTGTAAATTTTCTTTCGAACTGCAACTTATCATCTTCGTGCAGACCCGCAAGCCAGCCTTTAAATATCTGGCTATCCAGCGCTTTGCCTGTATATTCAAGCCAGGCTTCGTTAAAAAAGTTGAAGTCCCCCTCATCGTTTGTGCGCCAGATTGGAATAGGGAATTTCTCAAAAAAATTAGGATAGTATCCCCTTGATGAAATTAAGGCAAGTTCGGCTTCCCTGCGCTGAGTAATATCGCGGAAACTGATTACCTTACCTATTTCCTTTCCAGTCTCATCTATAATCGACCTGATACTTTCTTCAACGGGAATTTTTTCCCCGTTCTTCGAAAAAAGGATTTTGTTCATCGTAAAATCGAGCGTTTGAAGCCTTTCGGGATCGTTTGCCAGACAGATCAGCCCTTCAATTGAAGTATCGGCCTCCGGCTTATAGACTTCTTTAACATTCTGCCCTACAGCCTCTTTTACACTACAGCCGGTCATCTTTTCGGCCGAGGCATTAATAAACTTTACATTCCCCTCCTCATCAAGGGCAATTACTCCATCCCCTATGTTCGCTAATGTCGATTTCAGCCATAGCTCGCTTTCTTTTACCTTTTTATCCGCTTCATATTTGTGAAGGGCAATATCAATGGCAATGCGTAAATCTTTCTGGGTAAAAGGCTTTGCAAGGTAGCCAAGCGGATTTGTCTCTTTTGCCCTGCTAATCGATTTGTCGTCCGATAGAGCTGTTAAATATATAAATGGTATTTTATATTTTCTGTTTACAACCAGAGCGGCATCAATTCCATCCATTTCCCCTTTTATCATAATGTCCATCAAAATAAGGTCTGGAGTTTCCTTTTCAAGCAGGGTAAAAAGGGATTCGGCTGAATCGGCAATACCGGCAACCCGGTGATTAAGGCTTTTCAGCATTGATGAAATCAAGATTGATACGCTGGAATCATCTTCTACAATTAATATTCTTGCCATTTTCTCACTTCTTCAATTTAATGGAATAATAACTCAACTGCACATTGTTAAAACCGAAGCCGCAATTCCGTTTAACGGCAAAACTTTATCTACTCCCCCCAGTTTAATAGCCTCGTGCGGCATTCCGAATACTACGCACGATTTTTCATCCTGCGCAATTGTATATGCGCCCGCCTCTTTCAGTTCAAGCATTCCCTTGGCTCCGTCATCCCCCATTCCGGTCATAATCACCCCTACCGCATTTTTACCCGCGTAACGGGCGGCTGAACGGAAGAGAACATCAACCGAGGGGCGGTGCCTGCTAACCAGCGGGCCATCCTTAATTTCAACATAATAACGGGCGCCGCTTCTCTTTAAAAGCATATGATGGTTGCCCGGCGCAATAAGAGCCCTTCCCCTTAAAAGCGTATCGCCGTCTTCTGCTTCTTTAATTGAAATACGGCAAATTCCATCAAGCCTTTTTGCGAATGCTTTAGTAAAATTTTCGGGCATGTGCTGTACAATTGCAATCCCCGGTGTATCGAGAGGCAGATTTTCAAGAAATACCCTAAGGGCCTCGGTACCCCCTGTAGAAGCCCCTACTACCACAACTTTTTCTGTCGTTTGAACCATAGCCTTGCTTGTCATTTTCGGAATTATTGCATCGGCGGTAAGTTTCGGTTCAATTTCTATTTTCTTTCGTATATATCTTCTTATATCTACGCTGGCTGCGGCTTTAACCACATCGCAAATATATATTTTCGATTCTTCAAAAAATACCTTAGTGCCCATCTTCGGCTTGGTAATTATATCAACCGCACCGCTTTCAAGCGCTTTAATGGCGCTGTCCGAACCCTCATCGGCAAGACTTGAGCATATTACCACCGGAATAGGGTGCTGTGCCATTATCTTCTGAAGGAATGTAATGCCGTCCATTTTTGGCATTTCAATATCAAGAGTAATCACATCGGGCACTTGCTCTTTTATTTTATCAACCGCGCCGAACGGGTCGGAAGCCGTGCCTATTACTTCAATTTCATGATCATCCGAAAGGATATCTGAAAGGGTTTGCCTTACAACAGCAGAATCGTCTACTATGAGTACTTTAATTTTCTTCATAATTCTTTAACCGGTTTAAGTATATTTCGCCGCTATCGGCAACAAAGAATAACTTTCTTCCTGTTTTGCCCCCCACATCCTTTGCGGCTACTTTAAGTCTATGTTTTTTAAACATCTCATCGGCGGCAATAAGATTTTTCTGCCCTACCGTTTGAGTTGGTATTTGCTTTTCTATGGTGGTTAAAACATCGCCCCCGCCGAATATTTTAATTTCAATTTCTTCGGGAGCAATTTTATTGCTTTTAAATTTCTCTAGCATTTTCTCAATAGTACAATCGACATATTTATAAGGGTCCACACAATGTTTAATGCAGTCTGTTGCCCTGTGAGGGCATTTAGGAAGCTGGCAGTGCGAAATACCTGCCATTTTTGTACGAGCATTATACATAGTTATAGACACACAGGAGCCGAGTACTGTAGAAACAATAATCGGCTTTTTGGAGAATATTGCTTCTCCCGGGTGAAGAAATATAATTTTCGATTTTATATAATCGAATTTCATATAGTTTTCCTGTATGTGCTTGGGGCCAATTGGACTAAGGGCAAATCAACATTAAAAATTGATTCCGAATGACCGAGGAATAAGTACCCCCCGGGCATAAGATGCTGAACAAGACGGCTTATAACCTTGTCCTGTGTCGGTTTATCAAAATAAATAATCACGTTCCTGCAAAAAATAATGTCGAACTTATCTTTTCTTTGATAATCGGAATCCATGAAGTTAAGCCGCTGAAAATGGATTTTATTTCTCAATGCAGGCACAACCCTTACAAGCTTTTTTGCGGGGTCCTTACTGCGCAGAAAATATTTTTTTATAAGAACCTCAGGAATCGGTTCAATCCTTTCAGTATCATAAACGCCTGTTTCGGCTTTATCCAGCACCCTGGTTGATATATCGGTGGCTAGAATGTTGTACTTGAACCCTGGGTTTTCAATTCCGAATTCATTCAGTACGATGGCCAAAGTGTAAGGCTCTTCGCCGGAAGAACAGCCGGCGCTCCACACATTAACGTCCCTAGTCGCGCCCGATTCAATTTTTCTTTTAATTTCTGGCAGCCCTGTTTCGAATAAAAACTCGAACTGTCTAGGCTCCCTGAAGAAATCGGTTTTATTTGTAGTAATAACATCCACCATATGAACTATTTCGTTTTCCGTTCCCTCTTTTGAGAATAGATATTTTATATAGTCTTCGTAAGTGGGTAAATTCAACTCCCTCAATCTTTTTCTTAATCTTGCCTCTACCATCACTTTTTTGGAATCGGGCATTTTTATGCCGCTCTCCTGATATATAAACGAGCTTAATTTCAGAAAATCGCTTTTAGAAAGTGAAGACTGTGTTTTCAATAATGCCATAATTAAATCCGAATTTTCGTAATTGGAAAAATATTTTAGATCAGGAACCGGGTGCGGGGCAGTTGTGCCCCCGCATCCCTAATATCCTGTAAGTTTCAGTTCGAAGCTGGCGCATCGGCAACAATACTATTTTCCTTAACCGAAAGCAGTTCTTCCGACGAGAATATCTTATCGATATCGAGAATGATAATAAAGCGCTCGTTATGCTTTCCCATACCCTTAATAAACTCAGTCTTAAGTTTAGTGCCTATTCTTGGTGCCGGTTCAATATTTTCAGGTTCAATTTCAAAGACTTCCTGAACAGAATCGACAAGAGCTCCTAATACAGTAGTATCGCCGTCTATATTTACTTCTACAACCACTATACATGTATTAACCGTTCTCTCCGTTTTTGCCATAGAGAATTTCAGGTTCATGTCAACAACGGGCACTACGCTTCCGCGCAGGTTGATTACTCCGCACATAAAATCGGGGGTTTGCGGAACCTTGGTTATTTTAATATAATCAAGAATTTCGCGCACCTGGGCAACATCCACGCCGAACATTTCATCGCTCAGCTTGAAAGTGAGATATTGCCTGGTTTCATTTATTGTTGTACCATTCATCATTTTCTCCTTTCTTAAAATTTTTCGAATTCCCAATCGAGGCTGTCGCCGTTTCCGCCCAATTCAATTGAAGCACCTTTTGCTTTTGCAGGCTTGCTTCCGTTTGGCGAATGCATTTTCGAACCCGATGCCGAAAGGAGTTTACCGCCTATATGCTCTCCGTTCTTTTTATGTGTGTCTTCGTGCAAATGAAGTTTATTTGTGTATGCGGGTGCTCTTTTAATTGTATTGCCCCCTTTGGTGTCGAGTTTGAAGAACGAAATTGTATCCTGAAGCTGTTCGGCCTGGCTTAACAATTCTTCCGCTGTTGAGGCCATTTCTTCAGCCGCCGACGCGTTCTGCTGAATAACCTGATTAAGCTGCTGAATTGCGCTGTTAATCTGTTCGGCTCCGCTGTTCTGTTCGTTGCTCGATGCAGAAATTTCCTGAACGAGTTCTGATGTTTTCTGAATATCAGGAACAATCTTTGTAAGCATTTCGCCCGCTTTTTCGGCAACTTTAATGCTCGAAGCTGAAAGCTGATTTATTTCCGCCGCGGCGGTCTGGCTTCTTTCGGCCAGTTTTCTAACTTCGCTAGCTACAACGGCAAAGCCTTTGCCATGTTCGCCGGCGCGTGCAGCTTCAATTGCCGCATTAAGAGCTAGTAAATTAGTCTGACGGGCAATTTCTTCAATTATAGAAATTTTACCCGCTATTTCTTTCATTGCTTCAACTGTTTCGGCAACAGCTTTACCCCCTTCTCTTGCGTCTTCGGATGATTTTAGGGCAATCTTTTCTGTCTGCAATGCGTTTTCGGCATTCTGTTTAATGTTCGAGGTCATTTCTTCCATAGATGATGATGCTTCTTCGGCAGCGGAGGCCTGTTCGGTGGCGCCCTGCGACATTTCTTCCGAGCTTGAGCTCAATTCCTGCGATCCGAGCGATACGTTATCGGATGCCGCTTTTACTCCTTCTACAATTTCTTTCAGTTTTTCAACCATTTCATTTAAGGCGCTGGCCAATTTGCCCACTTCGTCTTTCTGGTCTATTGCCACACGCTGTGTTAAATCCCCTGCGGCTACGGCTACGGCAAAATCGACACCTTTGTTTAAAGGTTTGCTAATCATTCTGGCTATAAGAATTCCGAATGCCATCGCAAGAATTACGCCAAGAATCATGAGTATAATCATAGTTCTCATTGCAGAAGATGCATCTACAGAATTTTGGTCGGCCCTATCCTTTGCCAATGTGATTTTCTGGTTGAGCAGCCCCTGTACTTTATTCTGGACATTTGTGCGCAATTTTTCAAATGTGCGTATATAATAATCCATTGCTTCGGCCTTTTTGTTTTCTTTTAACAGTTTAATTGCCGTATCGCGCGACGTGTTGTAATCGTTAAATGCAGTCCTTAACTCTGCCAGGCTTTTCTTACCTTCTTCCGTAAGAATAGTTTTTTCGAACGATGCTAGATATTTTTCAATATCCTTATCCCTGTCTTCCATTGTTTTGAGCTGGGCATCCCTTCTTTCTATTTCTGCCGCAACCAGGGCTTCAAGAAAATTGACCCTTCCTCTTTGAAATGACTCTGAGACGATTGCCATTTCTGATAGCGGAACCGTGTTATGCGTATACAATATTGTATCGCTGTTATCTGCAGACTGCAAACTGGAAATCCCCTCATAGGATATTATACCAGTCAGCAATGCAACCAAGCCAAATGCCAGCAGTAATTTTGCGCTGACTTTGAGATCATAAAACCATTTCATAACTGTACTCCTGTTTTTTTAATTTGTTATTTTTTAAGCCTATATGTAACTACTGAACTATTTCTTCTCTTTCGCAGAGTTTTGCTATGTCGAGTATCAGTGCTATAGAACCATCCCCAAGTATTGTGGCCCCGGATACCCCTTCTACATTATTATAGAATTTGCCAAGAGTTTTAAGAACGGTCTGATGCTGTCCGAAGACTTTGTCTACTACAAAGCCCACTTTTGTCCCGTTCAGATTAGATATTACAATCTGTTCAATAGGAGGTCTGATTCCTTCAATTTTTAAACTTTCCCTTAAATTGATGTAAGGAATAATTCCACCCCTTACATTAACCAGATTGCGTCCATGACTGTTTTCGACATCGGTTTTAGTCAACTCTATGCATTCTTCCACTGCCGAAAGAGGAAGAATATAATTATCGTCACCAATGCTTACTAAAAGTCCATCTATAATAGCCAGAGTAAGAGGAAGCTTTAATGTTATAGTGGTGCCAACCCATTCCTTGCTTGTAACTTCAATTGTTCCTCTAATCGATTCCACCCCGCGTTTTACAACATCCATTCCAACACCGCGCCCCGATACATTTGTAACGGTTTTTGCCGTTGAGAAACCCGGCGCGAAAATGAGGGAGAATATTTCTGAATCGGAAAGTTCGGCCCCTTGAGCCACTATACCCGAGGCCCATGCTTTTTCAAGGATTGCCTCCCGGTTAAGTCCGGCTCCGTCATCGCTAATCTTTATTAATACATTTCCACCAGAGTGGGCTGCCGATAGATGAACCCGGCCTACTTTCGGTTTGCCCATTCTTTCTCTCTTTTCGGGAGTTTCTATACCGTGATCGATACTGTTGCGGATGATATGAACCAACGGATCATTTAATTTTTCTATAACTGTCTTGTCAAGCTCTGTTTCGGCGCCTTCTGTGGTAAGCTCTACTTCTTTTCCAAGTTCCTTCGAAAGGTCTCTTACAAGACGGTTGAACTTGCTGAATGTTGAGCCGATTGTGAGCATTCTTATATTTAACGCGCTATCCCTTAAAGACCATGTAATTCTTTCCACTTCTTCCGAAATGGACTGTACCGCCTGATCCTGCGTGTTTGATGCCACCTGATTGAGGCGTGCCTGAAGAGTTACAAGCTCACCCACAAGATTTACAAGATTGTCTAATTTATCTGAACTTACGCGTAAGCTTGACGTAGTATCGGCTTCCTTATGGACATCCTGCCCTTCCCTGGCCTTCTTAATCTGCGCGGTTTCTTTAAAAGCGGCCTGCTTCAAATCCCTGTCGAACTGCTCTAAAGCGCCGGCAAGTTTCATTCCGTTTGTTTTAACAAATTGCTCAAAGCGGGCAAAATTGTCGTCATTTCTTAAAAGATCGCTTTGGTCAATTTCATTTACCTTTATAAAACACTGGTCCTCAATAAAAATGAACGCATCCTTAATAGCATCCATTCCTTTATCGGTGCGTATAATCATTTCCCAGCTTGAATAGCATTTTTCCGGATTAAAGTCATATAATGAAGGTATTTTCGAATAATCGCCCGCAATAATATATTTACCTAAAGAGGCAAGTTCATTTAAAATCATTATCGGGTTGGTGCCCGAAAGGAATATATCTTCATTCGGTTCGAAAAGGAGATAGAAAGATTTAAATTCGCTGTTTTGCGCGGCAACAGAATCATTATGTTTTTTTTCTGTCTTTGCCGACTTGTCTTCTTTTGAATGAAAATCGGTAACCATCTTTCTGAAAGAAGCAATTATCTCCCCGGTAATCTGTTCATCGTTATAACGGGTTCCCCCCTCATTATCCAGCATCAGCTTAATCTGGTCTTTGGCTAATAGGGTAAGGTCAATTATCTGTTTTGTAATTTTTATATCCCCGTTCCTTATAAGATGATAAACCGTTTCAATATCGTGCGTGAACATGGTAATATCATCGTAGCCGAACATTCCGGAGGAACCTTTAATAGTATGGAGTGCTCTAAAGACCTTTGCAATAATTTCCTTGTCGTCGGGGCTTTTTTCTAGTTCAATAAGAGACACTTCCAGTTCCGCAAGGAGCTCAAGGGCCTCTTCAATGAATGCCTGTTTGTGAATGTCGCTCATCCTATTACCTTTTTAATTACGGCAAGAAGCTGTTCCGGCTTGAAAGGTTTAATAATCCAGCCCGTAGCCCCTGCCTGTTTGCCTTGAATTTTCTTTTCATCCTGCGATTCGGTCGTAAGCATTAATATCGGCACAAATTTATTCTCGGTGCCGGTGCGGATGCGCTTAATTAGTTCTATGCCGTCAAGATTCGGCATGTTAAGGTCGGTTACAATCAGGTTCAGATTCTTACCGCTGAATTTAGAAAGAGCGTCCAGCCCGTCGCAGGCTTCAATAACATCGTAGCCTGCCTCCCTAAGCGTAAAGCTGACCATTTGTCTTACGCTGGCAGAATCGTCTACCGTCATAATACTTTTACTCATTTCCCTCATCCTCTTTTAAGGAATTATCAATCGGTTCACACCGCCAGTTATCCACCGATAAACCGGCGCTTTGGACCAGCTGTTGAAACGATTCGGGGTGGCTCCCCGTGAATTTGATTTTCTTACCCAGCTCTGCGGCATATTTATCGAGGCTTAAGAGGAGCTGAAGATAGGAAAGGTCGAACTCTTCGGCATTGGAATGCTCAATTACAATGGTGTCCCCTTCCGAAATTGCCCTTTCGAACTGCTCTTTTAACGTAAGAGCATTTTGAATGGAAAGTGACTCCTTAAGCTGCAGTTTAACACGCGAATTGGATTTTTTTATTTTTTCCATTTTGGACCTCAAAATAATTCTATGTTATCGTCGAAACCGGAATTATCGTCATTCTGCATATTCATGGCTTTGTTTCCGGTTCCGGTAAAATTCTGGTGAATTGCTCTCTCGCTGTGCATTGTATATTTTTCAAACAGATGTTTTGTGCTTCTTTCTTTGGCGGCGGCGTCGTTGCTTCCAAGAGAGGCAATCTTATTCAAATGCACCTGTATTCTGTTCCCCGTTTCTTTAACAAACTCGTGTATTGTTAGTTCGCTTACCGCTTTATTAATGTTTTCTTTCAAATCGTATACTGTCGATTTTATTCTGCCAACCAGAAGCGATGCTTCAGATTCAATTTCAAGAGTCGATTCGATAAGGGACATAATCTTGCCATTAATTCCTTCAACATTAAAACCGGCATCGGATGCAGTAAACGATTCGATGCTTGCTTTCAATTTTTCTGAAGATTCGCTTATAGTTTCGAGCAGGGATGTGGTAATTACCGTCTGGTTTTTTGCTTCAATAGACAATTTCTGGATTGCCTCGGAGAGAACCCCCAAAGCCGAGCCGTTATTGCCGGTGCGGGCAGCCTTTACGCGCGAATTAAGCGCTATTATTTCAATTTCATCCCCAATAGACTGGATTTCAATCACTTTAGATGACAGTTCATCTACTATCGAAACTACGCTTATTATAGAATTGCTCAGGTTTGCGCTTATCTCTTCATTTTTCTTAAGGCTTTGAGCAATTACGCTTAATTCTTTTTTAATAACCTTAAGCGA
Source organism: bacterium (assembly GCA_027398005.1). Classification (GTDB taxonomy): domain Bacteria; phylum Bacteroidota; class Ignavibacteria; order Ignavibacteriales; family Melioribacteraceae; genus JAEXUB01. Next base: position 4,245 of record DAHYUM010000046.1, on the reverse strand, counting down.
GCTTTCTTCTTTCCCCTCTTTTTCATTTATAAGAGCGCACGATTCATTGAATATCGCCCCTACATTGTTCTCTATTTCCCTAAGGTTTATAACAATTTCTTCAACGGCTGAATAGAACTGGTCCACAGAAGATTTAACCTGAGCCGACTGAAGTTCGCATGCGTAGGGAAGAAGCTCCATAACTTCTTCAAGCTCTTCATTATTCTCATCGCGGCATGCATCCGAAATTGCCTTAATCTGTCCTTCAAGCGCTTCCTTAACATGCTCCATCTGCTGGCGTGTAATATCGTGGAATTGGATAGAGGTAACCAAAGTAGAAATGCTTCGCCCCACCAGCTGCGAGCTGACCGATATTTTTTCGGCTTTCTCGGAACATTCATGGAATTTTTCTTTTAAATCTTCTATTGAGCTGGTGGTATGGTTTAATATGGCATTGGACTGCTCTTTCTGCTGGGCTTCAAGCTTTCTCATATCCGCAATGGTGGAATTCATCGTCTTTATCAGCTGAATTGAATTATCCAAAATGGATTTTGATTTATCGCTAATCTGGGAAGAGAGCTTGTCAACGTTTTCGGCAAGCGAATAGAATCCCTGGTCATCCGACCCGAGACGCACGCTTTCGATTTTGGTTGAAATGCCGAGCATTTTAAGGTGCTTTACAATTTTATTAAACCCCGATTGCTCATCGGCAATCTGTTCAATTTTAGCGCTTATTTCTCCAAGATTTTTAATTCCCAGGCCGAATTCGTTAGACGATAGGGCCAGATAGGAACTGAATTCGTTCATCAGGTCCGATAATGGATTAATTCCATCCTTTAATATTTTTTGCGAAATTGATTCGGCTGTTTCAACGGCGGTTTCGTAAAGCCCGTTGGTCCCCTTAAGATAATAAGCCAGGTTTTCGCCTATTTTAAGAAAATCATTTTCGGAATTACGGGTAATCTTATCGATTTCTGATGCAACTTCGGAAAGGGTTCTTACAAAATTACCAGCCTCTACACAATTTGGCTTCTCTGTTGAATTTTCAACCATATCAGCGCTATTTAATAACCATTCAGCCAAGCGATTACCCTTTATTAATTGTGGTATGAACCGGTTTCGCGGTTATTTTAATTGCTGCGCAGCCATTATGTAAGGCGCGGTTAAATTCAGAATATAATTGAGCTAAGCTTTCCTTCCCGTTTAGATCCATCACACACCTCAATGTTCATGATTTACTATCGGCGGGGTTAAGTGTGCTTTAACATAAAAATGGCGAGTGGCTTTTAAGTGTTGCGAACGGGAGAATTTAGGAGTGAAAATTGGAAATTACTGTTTACCGGGGGCAATTCGGGGGCTGTATGTACCATAAAAATTACTTCCCGTTATAAAAATCCTTTCGGTAAATTGAAACCTATTCAGCAAAAACGCTGTTTAAGAATCAAATACGGCACTTTATTATGATTTTTAAATATGGAATGAAATTATGGAGCAATTCGAATACAGCCTTTCATTTACATCTTTTTTTTACCGTTCGCAACAATTTTATTACAATTCACAAAAAACGTCTGTAAACTAATGGAATATTTACGATAATTATGTCAATTAAGGAGATATTGTGTACAACATATTGGTAGTAGAAGACGACGCGGACCTGCGAAATAACCTGGAAGAAATTCTTACAGAAGAAGGATATAATGTAATTTTTGCAAAAGACGGGCTTGAAGGATACCTGAGCGTTCTTGAAAAACGTCCCGACTTAATAATAAGCGACATACAAATGCCTAATTTAAATGGGCTCGAACTTCTTGAAAAGCTTCAGAAAGACCCCGCCACCGATACAATTCCCTTTATCCTCTTTTCGGCCAGAAACGACAACATTTCCATTAGAAAAGGAATGACTATTGGCGCAGACGATTATATTACCAAGCCTTTTAAGGTAGACGACCTACTTAACGCAATTGAGGTGAGGCTCCGTAAGAATGTTACGCATTCCATCAGCGCGCTTAATTTTAAGAATAACGTAATAAAAAAAGTAGCCCACGAACTTAGGACCCCTCTTTTAAGTGTTCTTTCGTACCCGGAACTGCTTGTGGATAATATTGACGACCTTTCAATTGACGAGATTAGAAGCATTGCCGCAAGCATGAAAAAGTCGGGACGCGAAATGAGGAACAATGTAGAAAAAATTCTTACCTACAGCGAATTATTATATATAGAAGAGAATCCTTCAGAAAGAGGGCTTCTTTCAAGCTTAAGCGCGGGAGTTGAAGGGAATTCTTTCCTGGCCGATCTCCTTGCCGGATATGAGAATAAAAGTATTGCGGAAAAAATACTTCTGGCTAATGCAAAAATTAAAGTTGCCGAATCGCATCTTGTTGAAATATTTAAGGAATTAATTGACCTTGGCGAAAAATACGCAAGGGATGGGGTTAAATATAAAATTACCGGAACTGCCGAGGGAAGGCTTTACAAAATTTCTACCCGGTACGAAGGGGATATTCCGGTTGAAACAAGCCTGCCTTTAAGGGAACCGGACAACCTTTCAAACGAAAACGCAATGCGCACCGGACTGGGGTTGGAACTGGTGATAGTTAAAAAAATTGTGGATTTATATAATGGTTTATTCGAAATTAAATTGAAACAAAGCGCAACAGAAATAGATATCAGCTTTTTTACCTTATAAAGATTATACTTCTATTCAAACCGGTTAATTATTACCGGTTTGAGCTTTTCTATCTGCCCCCGGTTCTCTTTCTGATATAAGCCAGCACTTCGTTAAGAGAATCAAATTCACTTTCGGCGTTATTGTAACTTACTTTCCATCTGTTTTTGCCTGCACCCGATATAATTTCAATTATCCCGTCATATTTATTCCCCTGAATTGCCGAAATTCCAATTCTGGCAAGCGCGCGTTCGGTCCAGAATACTTCTCCCTTGCCCCCTTTAACGAGGAAATTAATTCCCCCCGCGCTTTCCATTTTGAATATTCCCTGCTGAAGCGAAAATTTAACATCCTCTTTGTTGAAAGCCTCTTCGAAATGCCCGTTTAGAACAAGATTTTCCGGTATGTCGGTTTCAACCTTTTTATCCTTTGTTATAAGAATTACCGAATCGGCCGACTGAAGAACCAGGTCGAGATCGTTCGATGAAAGTATAACCGCTTTGCCAAGCCGGCGGGCAAGCGAACGGAGCATGTGAATTATTTCAAGTTTGCTGGGCGCGTCAAGAAAAGCCGTCGGTTCATCAAGCAGAATAATTGAAGTATCCTGCGCAAGAGCGCGGGCTATCATTACTTTCTGCCTTATGCCGTCGCTAAGCTCGGTAAAATTAACATCCCTGTACCCGGCCAGACCTGCAGACTCGATTGCTTCGTCAATTGCCTCATAATCACTTTCTTTTAAAGTGCCCAGCCAGTTGCTGTACGGGTAGCGCCCCAAACTTATAATTGACCGCACGGAGGTATTTACAATTCCGAAATTTTCTGTAAGCACTACGCTTATTATTTTTGCAAGCTCTTCCCTGCCGGATAGGTTTAAATCGCGCCCCCCTGCTTTAATGCTTCCCTTAATAGGGCTCTGCATACCGGCAAGTGTTCTAAGCAATGTCGATTTCCCGCATCCGTTCGGACCTATAAGGCATACAAAATCCCCCGGATAAATTGCAAGATTAATATCCCCGGCAAGTATATTGTGGGTTTTATGTCTATCCTTATATCCTATCGAAAGGTCATTTGTAATTAATACCGGGTCCATTTCATTCCATTTTAAAAGAATGTTTCATTTTTCTCTGTTTAATAATAATCCAAATTACCACGGGGGCGCCAACCAGCGAAGTAACGGCGCTGATAGGTATTGTCTGGTTGCTCCCCGGCAGCTGCGAAATTACATCGCAGATAAGTGTAAGAATACTGCCTGCAAGCGCAACCGCGGGAATAAGAATTTTATGGTCAAATTCGTTAAAAAGATTTCTTGTAAGGTGGGGCACCGCAATGCCTATAAATGCTATTGGCCCGCAGTACGCGGTAATAACGCCCCCTAATATTCCGCCGGTTACAATAACCGCAAGACGGATTGTTTTTATATTAACCCCAAGGCTTAAAGCGTAGTTTTCGCCAAGCAAAAGAAGGTTTAGTTTTTTAGACATCAAAAATGAAACGACCAGCGCCCCGGCAATTATAGGCATAAGGAAATAGAGGTCGTTCCAAACCACATTGCCCAAATTGCCCATGCCCCAAATAACATAGCCCTGAAGATTTTCGGCGGC
>DAHYUM010000045.1 GCA_027398005.1 bacterium | reverse complement strand
GCATTCGCCGGAACAGATGCAGATATCGCACGCCTTAACAAATTTTTGTGTGAAAATGATTGGATCGACGAACATATCGTTGATCTTCTTTTCAAATTTATGCTGCATCAGAGAAACCTTTCAACATCGGAAAATTTGTCGATACCAAACACTTTTACATTTGGATTAATTCTTTTCACCAGACCTTGCAACACCTTACCGGGACCAATTTCATAAAACTCATCGGCACCATCGGCAATCATATTCACAATTGTCTCTTCCCATCTAACAGGATGATCAAGTTGCTGATATAAAAGTTCTTTTATTTCTTCCTTATCACTTACCGGTTTGGCTGTTACGTTTGCATAAACCGGAATCTTCGCATCGTAAAACGGAGTTGTCTCTAGCTTTACTTTCAAACTTTCTTTTGCGCTTTGCATTAACGGTGAATGAAACGCTCCGCTGACAATCAATTCTTTAACAAGTTTAGCGCCTTTGGCTTTTGCGATTTCCATCGCCGCCTTAACGCCATCAACCGAGCCTGAAATTACAATCTGCCCGGGTGAATTGAAATTAGCGCACTGTACAATGCCGCTCTGCGAAGCCTCGCTGCAAACATCAACAAGCTTTGCCGAATCCATTCCTACAACGGCGGCCATTGTACCCGGCTGTTCAACACCCGATTTTAACATAGCCATGCCGCGTGTGCGAACAAGCTTCATTGCATCGTAAAATTGTACCGCGCCTGCGGCTACGAGCGCAGAATATTCCCCTAAGGAATGTCCCGCGGCCATATCAGGCTGAACTGTTCTAATAAGACTTGAAATAATAACACTGTGAAGGAATATAGCAGGCTGAGTAATATCGGTCTGTTTTAATGCTTCTTCAGAGCCGTTAAACATAATATCGGAAAGCTTAACGCCCGCGGCTTCTTCGGCCATTTGAACCATTTCTTTGGCTTCTGCCGAACTATCATAAAGGTCTTTGGCCATTCCCACGTACTGGGAACCCTGCCCCGGAAATACAAACGCTATTTTACCCATATTAATCGAGGCTCCATCTTAAGTACAACGAACCCCATGTATAACCGGCGCCGAAAGCGGCAATAATAAGATTATCCCCTTTCTTTATTTTTCCTTCCCTGTAATACTCGGTAAGGCATAAAGGAATTGTAGCGGTTGTGGTGTTTCCGTATTTATCGATGTTAATTGTAACTTTATCTTTGGTAATTCCCATTCTCTCGGCTGTAGCGTCAATAATTCTTAAATTAGCCTGGTGAGGGATGAGGTATGCAATATCTTCCCCTTTAAGGTTGTGTTTCTGCATCATTTCATATGAAACATCGGCCATACCTTTTACGGCTACCTTAAATACTGCTTTGCCGTCCTGGTAAATGTAATGCCATCTTTTATCAACAGTTTCGTGCGAAGCTGGATTTAAGCTTCCCCCTGCTTTCATATTAAGAGCGTCTTTACCGCTTCCGTCGATATGAAGAATTGAATCGATGATACCGTAGCTGGTATCAGTTGTCGGTTCAAGAAGAACAGCGGCCGAGCCGTCGCCGAACAAAACGCATGTGTTCCTATCGGTATAATCTGTAATCGAGGTCATTTTATCCGAGCCGATTACCAAAACTTTTTTGTAGCGTCCGCTTTCAATAAAGCTGGAGCCAGTCTGCAGAGCGAAAAGGAACCCGGAGCAGGCGGCAATAAGATCGAACCCCCAGGCATTAACAGCGCCAATGTTCTTCTGAACAAGGCATGCAGATGAGGGGAACATCATATCGGGGGTAACCGTAGCAAGAATAATAGCGTCAATTTCTTCCGGTTTAACATTGGTGGTTTTAAACAGATCTTCGCAGGCTTTGGTAGCCATATCGCTGGTAGCTCCGTTTTCCATCATTCTTCTTTCTCTAATACCGGTGCGTGTCAAAATCCATTCATCCGAAGTATCAACAATCGATTCGAAATATTTGTTATCAAGAATCTTTTCGGGTACATACATGCCAACGGCCGTAATAGCAGCATTAATCTTTTTAGTTTCCATATTTGCTTAATTCATCCTCAAATTTCTGAATAAGGTTAATTTCGTGCATTTTCTTAGCCTTCAGAATCATATTCTTGATGGCAAGAGGAGAGCTTGAGCCGTGTCCGATTATGGTAATACCATTTATGCCGAGGAGCGGAACTCCACCGTGTGTCTGGTAATCCATATCCTTAAGTGCGACCTTTAAAACATTTTTAACAACCAGCGCTTTTAATTTATTTAGAAATCCCTCGTTAGCATAACTTTTAATCTTTCCTTTAAGGAATGTAAGAACGCTTTCGCCGAATTTAAGAATAATGTTGCCTACATATCCGTCGCATACAATAATATCGGCCTTGCCGTTAAGAACATCGCGTCCTTCAACATTGCCAATATAATTGAGGTTCGATTCCTTAAGCAGTTTCTGTGCGGCAAAAACAAGCTCGTTCCCCTTGTTGTCCTCTTCGCCTACGCTCAATAAACCTACTTTAGGATTAGCGATACCATTAATTTCCCTTGCATAGATAGAACCGAGGATGGCATATTCAAAAAGGTGATTCGGTTTGCTGTCAACACTGGCACCTACATCATAAAGAGAGCATACAGCCCCTGTAGAAGTAGGGAACTCGGCACCAATTGCAGGGCGCCCTACCCCTTTTATTCTGCCTATAATTAATGTTGAAGCGGCCATTACAGCGCCTGTATTGCCCGCGCTTACAAAAGCGTGCGCAACTTTATCCCTAACCAGATTAGCGCCGACAACAATTGAAGAATTCTTCTTTGTTCTTATTGCCACTGTAGGCACTTCACTCATAGTAATTACCTCATCGGCATTAATAATATTCTCTTTAGGGAAAGAGAGATTATTCTCGGTTAAAGCATTGAGAATCTCTTTTTCCCTGCCGACAAGAAGGATCCTAACTTCGGGGAATTCATTAAAAGCCTCAACGGCAGCAATCACCTCATTGCGCGGGGCAAAATCGCCCCCCATCGCATCGAGTGCAATTGTGCATTGAAAACCTGTAATTTCGTCATTCATTTTAGGTTAGCGGATTAAGCCTCAGGAACAAACATTGAACGGCTTGCATAATAACCGCAATTTGGGCAAGCTCTATGGCTAAGTTTAATTTCACCGCAGTTTGAGCAGGCTGTCAAGGTAGGAGCAACTGCTTTATAGTGTGTCCTTCTTTTGTCCCTTCTGCTTTTAGACATCTTACGTTTAGGATTTGGCATAATGTTACCTATATATTTATTAATTCGAAATATTCTTCAATTTTTTCAACGGCTCCCAAATATCGTTAACCGTTTCGTCTTTGCACTTGCATTTCTTCCTGTTCAGGTTAGTGCCGCATTTGGGGCAAAGCCCCTTGCAATCTTCGCTGCACAGGTTCTTCATAGGAAGAGAAAGCTCGAGATATTCTCTAAGGTCCCCCGAAAAATCGATTTTATCTATATCGGGGGTAAGATATTTAACATTAATATCTTCCGATTCGACCTTATGTGTACTGAATATATAAACCAGTTTAAATTTAGTATTAATTTCAGCATCCGTATCGGCATTGCACCTGTCGCATACAAATGAATAGACGACTTTAGCGTCGGCGTCAAGAACAATCTGATGCGCCGATTTATCGAGCTTAACGCTCGTTTTAACAAAACCGGTAAACGGATCTTCTAATTCTAAATCTACAGCAGATTTATCAAAATCAAAACAATGAACACCATTTGAAAGATTAGCAATTTTTATAATCATTTTTCAAATACTCAAAATTTGAGTCCATAAATATAAAGACATAACAGGTGATAATCAAGAAATTTTGAGCCCCCCGCCCCACGGGCTAATCTTATTGCCTTATACCAATCCCGAACGATAATTCAAAATACTTATTACTTTTTATCAAAAAAGATTCGTAATTTATAAATTAAAAAAGAATAAATGTCAATTCAGGCATCAATAGCGGCGGCAGTATTACCGATTGCGGCCTACCTGTTTTTACTAAGGCAGTCGGACCGGTTTGAGAAAGAATCAATAGTGAATGTTCTAAAGCATTTTTTCTGGGGCGCGCTCGGGGCTGTATTTTTAAGCCTTCTCGGGGGTAAGATGTATTCCTACCTGCTCGAGTTTTTCATTCCAAAAGGGAACCATCTCTATTTTATTGAATCGATTTACCTTGCCCCCGTCTTCGAGGAACTTTCAAAAGCAGTCTTCCTTATATTCACTGTTAGGTCCAGGGTTATAGATTATGAAACGGATGGCCTGGTTTACGGCGGCTCAATCGGGCTTGGATTCGGGATGGTTGAGAACTTCTTTTATTTCCTTCTTTTCGGTTCTAATCCGCAGGATTGGATAACCCTTGTAATGCTGAGGACACTCTTTTCGGCGTTGATGCATACAATATCCACAGCCTCATTCGGGGCATTTGTAGCCAAGGCCATTTATTCCCCCCGCAGGTACCGTATTTTCTATTACACAGCAGGCATAATTCTTTCAATATCAATCCATTTCATCTGGAACCTGAGCATAAGCTTCGAATTCAGTTATTATCTGGGTTTAACATATATGGCTCTTTTAATAAGCATATTCATAACCTATTTTCTGCATCAGCGTTCAGCCGAAAGGAAGATAATTATTGAAGAACTGAAACAGGAATGCGACGCAGGGATAATACCATACAACCATATTCTTATTCTAAGCTCTAAACTTAAGGACAGCAAAGGGTGGATAAAAGAAGAGATACGCAATGAATATGTAAATTCGGCAATAAAACTTGCATTCCGTAAAGACCAGGTAAAAAAAATAGACCGCGATATTGATTTCTTCAAAAAGGAAGCTGATTTTTATAGAAACAGATTAATTGAATTGTTGGGAAGCAATGAATAAAAATCCACTAAAGGCAGGCATTTTCGGGGGCACGTTCGACCCCGTTCATCTGGGGCATTTAATTACCGCACAATCGGTATTGCTTAAGCGGAATCTGGATACAATAATATTTATACCCTGCTACATTTCACCCCATAAAACCAACAAGCCAGCTTCCCTTTCCATTCACAGGCTGAATATGATTAAGCTTGCAATTGAAGGGTACGATAAATTCACCTTTTCCGATTTCGAAATTGCAAGAGAAGGCATTTCCTATTCAATAGATACGATAATGCATTTAAAGGAAGAATATGACGAGCTTGAGCTTATTATAGGGTTTGACAGCCTTGTTACTTTTGATACATGGAAAGAACCCGATAAAATTACCGACCTGGTAAAACTTGTTGTAATGAACAGGAGCCACAACGCCGAAATAAAAAACAGGAACCGTTTCTTTGAAAGAGCTGTTTTTGTTGATACCCCCGTAATTGATATTTCCGCTACGGAAATAAGAGAGAAAATTAAGAGCAAACTTCCGGTCAATTTTCTTGTGCCGGAAAAAGTTTTGGAATATATTACTGATAACGGTCTTTACAAATAACGGAATTATAATGGATTACATTTCCCTTTCTGAAAAAGTATTCAAAAACGAAAAACGTTTCGTATCGCGCGCAATATCAATTATAGAATCGGGCAACAGTGAATCGGCGCAGTTATTAAGCCTTCTGCACAAGAGAACCGGAAACAGCTACCGGATTGGAATTACCGGACCTCCCGGGGCGGGAAAATCGACACTAACCAACCAGCTTACGAAACAGTTCAGAAAGGATAACCTTAAAGTAGGCATAATTGCCGTTGACCCTACGAGCCCTTTTACAGGGGGCGCACTGCTAGGTGACCGTGTTAGAATGAGCGAAATTGGAAGTGACGAGGGAGTTTTTATAAGAAGTATGGCTACACGCGGCAGTCTGGGGGGCCTAAGCAAAAAGACAATTGACGCCGCCGACGTGCTTGACGCCGCTGGTTACGACGTAATTATATTTGAGACTGTTGGAGTAGGGCAAAGCGAACTTGATATTGCCAAAGCGGCCGATACGACTATTGTAGTACTGGTTCCCGAATCGGGAGACGCTATTCAGGCCATGAAAGCGGGATTAATGGAAATTGCCGATATGTTCGTTGTTAATAAAAGCGACCGCCCCGGCTCTGAAAACGCTATTACATCCCTAAATACAATACTTATGATGCGGGAACACAATGCCGAAAGCTGGCTGCCCCCTATTGTTAAGGCAGTAGCCTCGGAAAATAAAGGAATAAACGACATTATTAATGAGATCCAAAGACATAGAGAATACCTTGAATCAACTAATCTGATATTGAAGAAAAGAGAAGCCAATTCAAAATCTAGAATTAAGGAAATTGTGTACGATATTATTGCTTCGGAGATTTGGAACAGGAAAAACGAAGAAGACCTTGAAGACTCGGTGAGCGATGTGGTAACAGGCAAACTTTCTCCCTATAATCTGGCAAATCAGATAATTAACAATTTCAAAAGTAATCTATGAGGAAGGATCTATATGGACGGGAATACGGAATTCGGCATTCGGTTTTCCGATAACCAGAATGCTATCAAAGATACAATAAAAGATTTCGTTCAAAGCGAAATTAAACCTTTCATTATGGAATTCGATGAGAAGCAGGAATTCCCAATCAAAATTATGCAGAAACTGGGCGAGCTTGGATTTCTGGGTATTCTAGTACCCGAAAAGTTCGGCGGTTCGGAACTCGGCTACGTTGAGTACGCACTGATAATTGAGGAAATTGCAAAAATAGACCCCTCAATTGCCCTTTCGGTTGCCGCGCATAACGGTCTGTGCACTAACCATATTAACCTCTTTGCCAATGATGAACAGAAGAACAAATATCTTATAGACCTGGCCGGGGGTAAAAAGATTGGAGCCTGGGGGCTTACCGAACCTGCTTCGGGAAGCGACTCGGCAAGTATGCATTCCTACGCCGAAAAAAAGGGGGATTATTACCTGCTTAACGGTTCTAAAAACTTTATAACCCATGGCAAGAGCGGCGAAACCGCAGTTGTTATGGCTGTTACCGATAAATCGAAAGGAAAGGATGGAATTTCGGCTTTCATTTTGGAAAAAGGAATGGAAGGATTTTCTGCCGGGAAAAAAGAGAATAAACTTGGTATGCGCGCAAGCGAAACAACCCAGCTTATATTCGATAACTGCAAAGTGCCTGCCTCCAATTTATTGGGCAAAGAAGGGGAAGGATTTACACAGGCAATGAAAATTCTTGACGGGGGAAGAATTTCAATAGCCGCCCTATCCGTTGGCCTAGCGCAGGGATGCCTTGAAGCTTCACTTAAATATTCGCAGGAAAGGAAACAATTCAACAAGACACTTTCGGAATTTCAGGCAATCCAGTTCAAGCTTTCGGAAATGGCAACAGAAATTGAAGCCGCCCGTTTGATGCCTTTCAAGGCCGCCTCGTTAAAGGATAAAGGCATTTCTGTTAAGAAGGAAGCCGCAATGGCTAAATTATATGCAAGCGAACTTGCCGTTAGAGCCGCTAACGAAGCCGTACAGATTTTCGGCGGATACGGATATACGAAGGATTATCCGGTTGAAAAATTTTACCGGGATGCCAAACTGCTTACCATAGGGGAAGGCACATCCGAAGTTCAAAGAATTGTTCTTTCAAAAACCCTTATAAAAGAATATTAATATGAAAAATATCGGCACTGAATTAAATAAAAATGATGCCTTTCAGAAAAAGGAAAAGTATCAGTTAAATTTAATTGAAAGCTTAGGCACTGTTTACGAAAATATTAAACTGGGCGGGGGCAAAAAAGCCATTGAAGCCCAGCACTCAAAAGGGAAACTTACAGCACGGGAAAGAATAAACCTGCTTATAGACCCCGGAACCCCGTTTTACGAATTAAATTCATTCGCGGCATTCGGAATGTATGAGGAATACGGGGGTGCCCCATCGGCCGGAACAGTGCTTGGGATAGGTAAAATAAACGGCAACGATTTTCTTATTGTTGCCAACGACGCTACTGTTAAGGCGGGAGCCTGGTTCCCTATTACGGCAAAGAAAAACCTACGCGCGCAGGAAATTGCGATGGAAAACCGTCTCCCTATAATTTACCTTGTAGATAGCGCAGGGGTTTTCCTGCCATTGCAGGATGAAATATTCCCCGATAAAGAGCATTTCGGAAGGATATTCCGAAACAACGCCGTAATGTCTTCCATGTGAATACCGCAGATTTCGGCTATTATGGGGCCTTGTGTTGCCGGAGGTGCCTACCTGCCTATTATGAGCGACGAAGCTTTAATAGTTGAGGGGGAAGGCTCTGTATTTCTTGCAGGTTCGCATCTGGTTAAGGCCGCTATAGGGGAGGAAATTGATAACGAAGCCTTAGGCGGCGCAAAGTTCAGTCTAATGTTTCGGGCGTTACCGATTATATAATGAAAAATGATGAAGAATGCATTAAGGAAATTAGAAGCATCTGCGGAAAATTCGGCCCGCGCGGCAAAGCTGGGTTTAACAGAATTGCTCCCCTGCCCCCTAAATTCAATCAGGATGAAATACTTGGAATTCTTCCGGAAGATACTCTTAAACCTTACGATACTTACGAAATTCTTGCACGCATTACGGATAATTCTGAAATTGATGAATATAAAGCAGGCTACGGTAAATCTTTAATTACAGCCTATGCCCGTATAGAAGGCTGGTCTGTTGGAATTGTAGCCAACCAGAGAAGCATAACCAAGACCGAAAAAGGGGAAATGCAGATTGGCGGTGTAATTTATTCCGATAGTGCCGACAAAGCGGCCCGCTTTATAATGAACTGCAACCAGAGGAATATACCCCTGCTGTTCCTGCAGGATGTTACCGGCTTTATGGTTGGCAGTAAGGCCGAACACGGGGGAATTATCAAAGACGGCGCAAAAATGGTTAATGCCGTGGCTAATTCCGTTGTACCTAAAATTACTATAATTATGGGGAATAGTTTCGGTGCCGGCAACTATGCAATGTGCGGTAAAGCTTACGATCCCCGGTTTATTTTTGCATACCCAAATGCTAAAATTGCTGTTATGGGGGGCGCGCAGGCAAGCAGTGTTCTGCTGGATATTAAAGTGAAGCAGATGGAAAAGAAAGGGAAACATTTTTCGGATGAGGATAAGAAAAAACTGCTTGATGAAATTAAAAACTCTTACGAGGGTACCAGCAGTCCCCTTTATGCCGCGGGCAAATTATGGGTGGATGAAGTAATAGACCCCAGAAGAACGCGCGAATATATTTCTATGTCTATTCAGGCTGCCGAAAATGCCCCGATAGAGAAAAAATTTAATGTTGGAGTAATTCAAACTTAGGTATAAAGTCAAATTGGCAAATATATCCCGTAAAACAGCAATTTTACTATTCATTTTATCTGTTTCTCTATTTCCGCAGGTAAAACCGACTTTCAGAAACGGGGTAGCTTACCTTTCACGCTTTATTGCATCCGACTATTTCCTGAAATTAAAGGGAACAGCGGATGATGTTGCCCTTACCGATACTTTATATTTACGCTCCGTTAAATTCTACCGGAATGACTATTCCGAGGCGCTTCTGGCGCTTACTTTTGCATGCCTTCCTTATAACGAGATGCATATCAGAATCCCTTTAATAGGTACCCCGGTAACTGTTCACCTCCCTTCGGTAGCCAATCCCCTGTTTGCGGCAAAGAATAAGAACCTGCCATCAAAACTTTTTTACGATTCACCCGGGAATAGTTTCGGCGATAAGGATAAACTCTCCCATTTTTTCGGGAATGCCTTTATAGAATATAATTTCCCCCTTTTTAATTTATCTAATTTTATGGGTATCTTTGTTGAAAAGTTTGAGGAAACTTTTTATGTTGAAGGGGCAATGGATAAAAGGGATTTGTACGTAAACCGGTTAGGCGCTAAATTCGGCAAAACCCTCAGGGATAGCGTTAACCTGCTTCCTTCCCGATTTTTGAAAAAATATGCGTATGGCAAAAAATGAAATCAGTATTTATTATTGACGACGAACAGCAGATCTGCGAAAGCCTTAAAATGATTCTTGAATATGAGGAATATCAGGTTGACTACTCTACCAGGGCAAAGGATGCTATTGAAGGATTAAAGGAGAAACCTGCCGATGTGCTTCTGCTAGACATACAGATGCCCGAAATGAACGGATTTGAAATTCTTAACTGGCTGAAGGAAAATAAGGTTGATATTAAAACAATTATGATTTCAGCCCATTCGAGCCTTGAAAACGCCGTTAAGGCTACAAAACTTGGGGCATTCGATTTTATAGAAAAACCGATAGACCGCGAAAAACTTCTTATAAGCGTAAGAAACGCTGCAGACCAGAACCGACTTTTAATTGAGAATAAAAACCTTAAAAGCACCGTTGCCGCGGATGAAAACATTATAGGCGAAAGCGCTTCAATTAAAAATATACTTTCTACAATTGATAGAGTAGCCAGAACCGACGCGCGGATTCTTATCACTGGTGAAAACGGTACGGGTAAAGAACTGGTGGCAAGAGCAATTTACAGTAAAAGCGGAAGGGCAAATAAAAATTTTGTGGAAGTAAACTGCGCCGCCATTCCGAATGAATTAATCGAATCGGAGCTTTTCGGCCACGAAAAAGGCTCATTTACAGGCGCTTTACAGCAGAGAATAGGAAAGTTCGAGCTTGCAAACAACGGAATTTTGTTCCTTGATGAAATTGGGGATATGAGTTTAAGCGCGCAGGCAAAAGTATTAAGAGCCATTGAAGACGGCATAATTGAACGGGTTGGCGGGAATAAGAAAATTTCGGTGAATGTAAGAATTCTTTCGGCTACCAATAAGGATTTGAAAGAGGAAATAAAAGCGGGCCGGTTCCGCGAAGACTTATTCCACCGCCTGAATGTAATACCAATTCATATTCCCCCGCTCCGCGAAAGGAAAGACGATATTCCGGTTCTTGTTGATAGTTTTATCAAACAGTTATGCGCAAAAAACAATATTCCGCAAAAATCGATTGCGCCGCAGGCTTTAAAAATGCTGCAGACTTTCGAATGGACCGGGAATGTAAGGGAACTGCGCAATTTTGTTGAAAGAGTTATTATTATGGTGCCACATCCGGTTATCGGCGAAAAGGATATTGAAAGCCTTATGCCTAAATCATCCTCCGGTTTAAATGAAATTTTAGATTTATCCAATTCGTTTCAGGAATTTAAGGAAAAAGCGGAGAAGGCGTTTATTGAAAGGCAGCTTGAACTTAACAATTGGAATATAAGCAAGACTGCCGAAGTGCTCGATATTCAAAGAAGTCACCTTTACAGCAAAATGAAAAAATACGGATTAGAAAAGGGACAGTAAAATGGGAGAAACAATTTTTACCAAAATCATCAAAAGGGAAATTCCCGCTGATATAGTTTACGAAACAGACAGCGTGCTTGCTTTCAGGGATATACGTCCCCAGGCCCCTACGCATATACTAATAATTCCGAAAATTGAAATACCCGCCGTTACCGATATTAAAGGGAAAGAGCATGCCTCGGTTTTGGCGGATTTATTCGATGCCGCTAATGAAATTGCCAAAAAGGAAAATCTTGTCGAAAAAGGGTTCAGGATTGTGATTAATTGCGGTCCGGATGGAGGGCAGGAAGTATATCATCTTCATCTTCATTTAATGGGGGGAAGAAAGTTCAGCTGGCCGGCAGGTTAATTTATTTTAAACGCGCAATTCCCTTATCGGCAATATCTGTGCGGTAATATATATTGCCGAAATTTATTTTCTTCAATGCCTTGTAAGCCTTTTCCTTGCATGCGGCAAGATCGTTTTCCTTTGTTACTGCAGTAATACCAAGCACACGCCCCCCCGAAGTAACCACTTTACCCCCATCGAACCTGGTGCCGGCGTGAAAAACCTTTATATCCATATCGGAAATAGTTTCAAGCCCTGTAATTTCAAAACCCTTTTCGAAGGAACCCGGATACCCGTTTGAAGCGGCAACAACGCAAACCGACGCGCCTCCCGAATAACGGACCGCGTTTTTATTCAGTTTCCCTATTGCGGCTGAATAGAATAATTCCAGTAAATCCCCTTCAAGCAAAGGAAGAACAGCCTGTGTTTCCGGGTCGCCGAAACGGCAGTTGAATTCAACTACTTTTGCCCCTTGCGGAGTAATCATCAGCCCGCAGTAGAGGCATCCGTTATATTTGCGCCCTTCCTGCTTCATCGCATTGAGCGCAGGGGCAATTATATTCTTTTCAATTTCAGTCAATAGAATTTCATTTATCACCGGAGCAGGAGAATACGCCCCCATTCCCCCGGTATTCTTCCCTTTATCACCGTCAAAAATTCTTTTATGGTCCTGTGCCGAAGGTAGCACTACATAATCATCCCCGTCTGTAACCGCAAAAATTGAGGCTTCCTCCCCGGTCATAAATTCTTCAATTACAATTTTATCACCAGCACTGCCAAAGAGGTTCCTCTCAAAACAATCTTTCAACGCATCCTCAGCTTCAGCCAGAGTGGCGCAAATCAGCACTCCCTTGCCGGCGGCAAGTCCGTCGGCTTTAATTACAACCGGGAATGAACCGTTCTGCACATAATCCAGCGCTTTTGAATAATCATCCCTGGTAAAAATCTCATAAGAGGCAGTCGGAATGCCATATTTTTTCATCAATTCTTTCGAAAATGACTTTTCCCCTTCAATAACTGCGGCTCTTTTATCGGGACCAAATACTGGAATGCCGGCATCCCTCAAATAGTCGGCAAGGCCTTCGGTAAGGGGCTGTTCGGGACCAATAACAACCAGTTCAATTTTATTTTCTGTACAGAAAGAGTGTACTGCCGCGTGATCCGAGGTATTGATACTTACATTTTTACCTAAAGAAGCCGTACCCGGATTGCCCGGTACTATAAAAAGGCTCTCCAATAAGGTGCTTTCGGCAATTTTATAGGCAATTGCATTTTCCCTGCCCCCCGAACCGATTACCGCAACATTCATTATATCTCTCTTAAATAGAATTGAAAATGTTTAACAAGCTGTTCTGTTAAAAACTCACGGTCATGCTTTTTAACATAATCATCCCCCGGTACAGGCAGATTTTTGTTTTTATGCAGGTCGTGTATTTTAATTAAGGCCTGCTTAATCTCCTCAATATCATCCGGTTTGGTAATAAAGGAGGCGCCATATTCTTTTAATGTAGTCTGTGCAGTTCCTTCGGGCACACATCCTAAAATTGGCTTTTTGCTCCCTATATATTCAAACAGTTTTCCGGTTGAAATTGTATCGGCATTAATCGTATTGCCAATCATCATCCAGAGCACATCGCTTGAAATAATTTTTCTCATCGCCTCGGCATGGTCAATGTAGCCGTAATCCCTTACAAAATCCCCCAACCCAAGCTTCGAAATGAGCTTTTTATTCCGCTTGCCCAAATGCCCAACAAAATGGAGCTCAATATTCTGTGCTATATCGGGGCGCTCAACTGATAACTTCTTAAATGCCTGCAGGAGATAATAGGGGGTAATATTCTCATAAAAAATGCCCGAATAGGTAAGCCATAATTTTTTATCGTTCCGGGGCAGAGGCTCGGCTTTTTCGAAGTCTTCCCTGTCGTACCCGTGAGGAATTATTATCACATCGTCAAAGTTAAGGAATCCGTAACGGGTTAAAAGTTTTTCCTTAATTTTCCTGTTAATCGTAATTACCTTTTCGGCGGCTCTTAAGGACTGATATTCAAGCTTTTTATGCTTGTAGCGGTGGTACGGCGTAGGATAGAAAGAGAACTGATTCTTATACCACATATCCCTGTAATCGACAAAAAGAGGGATATCGAATTCCGCTTTCAGCTTTGCAGCCATAACAAAAGAGGAATATGGGGGAATAGTAACATAAATAGCGTCAAATTTTTCCTGCTCTATTAATTCCTTTGCTTTTATATAAGCCTTCTCTGCCCAAGCCTTCTTGTTATCGGGTATGAATACGGCTTTGCTTATCTTAGAAAGAATATTGCGTATAAATTCGGCCGGGATTGTAATAGTGCCGTATTTGGATAAAAGAGAGTTAACATCTTTACCGGGGGTGCGAACTATTTTTATGCCCGCATCTTCGGCTTCCTTAAGAAGCGAATTATCGTGGGCATAATAGCCTACATCGCCCGCTGTAAGTACAGTCGGCTCCCAATTATACTTTGACATATATTTAACAAATTTAAGCGTGCGCTGAACGCCGCTAAGCCCCATAGGGGGAAAATAATATGCGATTACCAGAACTTTGAACATAGCCTTTTACGATTTTTGATAATTAGGAGCTTCTTTAGTAATTGTTATATCGTGCGGGTGGCTTTCGCGCAATCCGCTCGGTGAAATTTTAACAAACTGAGTATTCGTTTTCAATCCTTCAATATTTTTTACACCGCAGTATCCCATAGCGGCGCGCAGTCCGCCTACATACTGGTAGATTGTATCGGCAAGGGGGCCTTTGTAAGGGACCCTTCCTTCAACCCCTTCGGGTACGAGCTTTTTAACATCTTCTTCAGGATCCTGGAAATAACGGTCGGTGCTTCCCTTTTTCATTGCTTCAATTGAGCCCATGCCGCGGTAGACTTTAAAACTCCTTCCTTCGTAAAGAACCGTTTCGCCGGGAGTTTCTTCAACACCTGCAAACATACCGCCAATCATAACCGTATCGGCACCGGCGGCAATGGCTTTAGGAACATCACCCGTCTGCTTAATGCCTCCGTCTGCAATTAAAGGAATTTTCTTAGTCTTTGTAAATTCATAAACTTTCATGATAGCCGAAATTTGCGGAACACCGACGCCGGCAACAATACGCGTAGTACAAATTGAACCCGCGCCAATGCCTACTTTAACCGCATCCACGCCGCATTTAACCAGTTCTTCGGCGGCTTCGGGGGTTACAATATTGCCGGCAATAAGCTGAAGGTCTCTATATTTCTTTCTAATTGCCTTAACTGTTCTAAGCACTCCCTCGGAATGTCCGTGGGCCGTATCAACCGTAATAAAATCGGCATGCAGATTAACGAGAGCTTCAACCCTTTCAAGTGTATCGGGGGCAACACCAACAGCGGCGCCTACCCTCAAACGTCCCAGATTATCTTTACACGCGTTTGGATATTTCTTTTTCTTCGAAATATCCTTAAATGTGATTAATCCCTTAATAATTCCGTTTTTATCAACAACGGGGAGTTTTTCAATTCTATGTTTCTGTAAAATCTGTTCCGCTTCGGCAAGTGTAGTGCCTACTTTTGCAGTAACAAGGTTTTCCTTTGTCATCAGCTCGCTTATTTTCTTTCCCTTGTTGAATTCGAACCGGAGGTCCCTATTGGTTAGAATGCCGATAAGTCTGTCTTTTTCGTCAACTATAGGAATGCCCGAAATATGGAATTTGCTCATAATCACTTCGGCTTCGGCAAGAGTATTATCTGGCCCCAAAGTAATCGGTTTCTGAATCATTCCGCTTTCGTATCTTTTAACTTTGTCCACTTCATCGGCCTGCTCCTGAATGGAGAGGTTTTTATGAATAACCCCAACACCCCCCTGCTGAGCCATAGCAATAGCCATATCCGATTCGGTAACTGTATCCATAGCCGCCGAAAGGAAAGGGATGTTGAGCTTTATTTCCCTTGTTAAATATGCAGAAAGCTCTGTTTCTTTAGGCAATACATTTGATTTAGCCGGTAATAAAAGTATATCATCAAAGGTAATTCCATCGTAAATAATTTTGCCGCTTTTCATAATATCTCCTGTCTAATTATTCAAATGCCGGTATTCCGGTTATATCCTCCCCTAAAATAAGGGTATGCATCTCGTGAGTTCCTTCGTAAGTCTTAACAGATTCAAGATTGGCAGAATGCCGCATTACTGGGTATTCATCAAGAATTCCGTTTGCGCCGAAAATTTCGCGCGCAACGCGAGCCGCGTCCAGCGCTTTTTCGCAGTTGTTCCTTTTTGCCATTGAAATATGGGTATGCTTCACTTCCCCTTTATCCTTCAATTTGGCAAGATGATAATTAAGCAGCTGCGACTTTGTAATTTCAGTAAGTATATAAACAAGTTTTTCCTGTGTCATCTGGAAAGAGGCAATCGGTTTGCCGAATTGTATTCTGGATTTAGCGTACGAAAGCGCAGAATCGTAAACGGCCATCATTGCGCCTGTTACTCCCCATGCAATTCCGTAACGCGCCTGATTAAGGCACATCAAAGGGGCTTTCAATCCATCCGCCAAAGGCAGCCTGTTGGCTTCGGGAATAAATACATCCTCAAATACAAGTTCCGAAGTAACCGAAGCGCGGAGTGAATGCTTCCCTTTCATTTCGGGAGCCGAAAAGCCTTTCATTCCTTTTTCAACAAGAAAACCTTTCACTTTTCCATCCAGTTTAGCCCAAACAACGGCAACATCTGCAATAGTGCCGTTGGTAATCCACATTTTAGCGCCGTTAAGAAGATAACCGCCGTCAACTTTAACGGCTTTGGTAATCATTCCCCCCGGGTTAGAGCCGAAATCGGGCTCGGTCAATCCGAAACACCCAATCTTTTCTCCCGCGGCAAGTTTCGGAAGCCAGTAATCTTTCTGCTCCTCGCTTCCGAATGTGAAAATGGGGTACATTACAAGTCCGCTCTGAACTGAAGCAAAACTTCTAACTCCGCTATCCCCCCTTTCAAGTTCCTGCATAATAAGTCCGTACGCCACATTATTAACTTCGGCGCACCCGTATTTTTGCGGAAGAGTAGGGCCGAAAACCCCTAGTTCAGCTAATTTTGGCACCAGATGCAGGGGGAATGTCCCTTCCATATAATGTTTTTCAATAACGGGAATAATTTCATGATCGACAAATTCACGAACCGAATTTCTGATCATAATTTCATCATCCGAATACAATGATTCGAGCTGAAAATAATCGACGCCTGTGAATTTATTCATATTTAAATCTTTCAAAAATTATAACTTTAAAGTTAGAAAAAGATACGCTTTTAATCAAACGAAAGCGGATCCTGATTGTTTAGGTGCAGTTTGTCGATTGTGATTCTTATTACATCCTGAGAGTATCCCTTTGAAATAAGAAAACGGAACAATTTTTCCTTTTTTTTGACTGCCGTAAGGTTAGTGTAAACAGATGAAGAGATTTTTCTGCGCGCTATTAAAAGGGCATTATCAAGTAAGGTTTCGGAATTCTCATATTTAGCCATAACCGCATCGGCAGTCTTTTTATCAACCCCTTTACCCAATAATTCCGATTTAATCTTAATAAGCCCTTTTTTATTATTTTTTAGCATTTCCTCGGCATATTTTTCGGCAAATTTAAAATCATCCAGGTATTTTCTTTCAAGCAGGTCTGCAATTGTTTCGTCAATTCTTTCGGACGGAAGTTTTTTAAGAAGGAGTTTCCTCTTAAGCTCAGCCGCCGAATGCATCCGGCGGCTTAAAAGCTTAAAAGAAAGTTCTTTAATTTGAAGTCTGTAGTCTTCATTCTGCAGGCCGGCAAGCAGAGTATCAGTAATTTCATCATTCTTTTTCAATCCGAATTTGAGCACCGTATCGTAACGCAGATAGATGCCTTCGCCGTTATCGAAAATAAGATGAACCTTATTCCTCTTAGCAACAAGCCTTTCTAATTTCATTATTTCTTTTTATGTTTAGTCTCGGCAGGCTCTCCTTTCAATTCGGCTTTTTCCTGCTTCTGTTCATCAGTTTCCATACCGAGATGGGTTTTAACCTCAACTTCCAGTTTCTTTAAAACTGCCGGGTCTTCGGCAATTTTCTGTTTAAGCTGTTCCCTGCCCTGGAAACGGTCTTCACCGTAAGTAAACCAGGCGCCCCCTTTTTTAATGATATTTGCCTCAACGGCAATATCTATAAGGTCCCCAATTTTGCTAATTCCTTCGTTATAAAGGATATCGAACTCTACCTCTTTGAAAGGAGGGGCTACTTTGCTCTTTACAACCTTTACTTTTGTCCTGTTGCCAATAACATTCTGCCCATCCTTAAGAGCGGCAATTCTTCTAATATCAAGACGTACGGATGCGTAAAATTTAAGGGCGTT
>DAHYUM010000044.1 GCA_027398005.1 bacterium | reverse complement strand
ATATTATCTAGACACCTATTCCAACATTAAAACGCCTCCGGTGCTTTCGCTTTATAAAAGCGACGGCACTTTTGTAAAACAGATTGCAGGCTATAATGCCGCACTGCTCGCATCGCTTAATTTACAGCGCCCCGAAATATTTTCGATTAATGCGCGGGACGGATTCCCTCTTCCGGCGGAAATTTTAAAGCCGAAAGATTTCGACCCAAATAAAAAATATCCACTTATAGTATATGTTTACGGGGGCCCTTCTGCTCCGCAGGTTAAGGATGAATGGCGTTCTTCAATTTATTTTGACCAGGTTCTTGTGGATAACGGCTACCTTGTTGCCATTATAGATAACCGCGCCTCTACAGCTATAAGCAAAAAACTGGAAAATCTTCTTCTGGGGCATCTTGTAGGCAAACTTGAACTTAACGATTTGGTTGACGGAATAAGATGGTTCAAAAAACAATCATATATCGATTCATCGAGAGTTGGTGTATGGGGCTGGAGCGGCGGCGGCAGTTATACCCTTAATGCCATGACCAACTCGGCTGAATTTAAAGCAGGCATTGCAGTAGCGGGGGTAACCGACTGGCGTTTTTACGATACACGTTTCGGCGAGCTTGCAATGAAAACTCCGGAGGAAAATCCGGCCGGATACGAAGAGACTTCGCTGCTCAGAAGCGCAAAGAACCTGCACGGCAAATTAATGATTGTGCACGGCACATATGACGATAATGTGCATATTCAGAATGCATGGGCTTTTATAAATGAATTAATCAAGGCCAATAAATTATACGAGCTTCAGGTTTATCCTATGCGCCAGCACGGAATTACCGACGCACCGGCCAGAATTCATCTCTATAATACTATGCTCGATTTCTGGAAAAGGAATTTATAATAAACAGAAGGGGAACCGCGGTTCCCCTTTTTTATTTCTCTTTCAATTTAAATGCCGTTTCTTCATAAGGCAGCTTATAAACCATAAACACTTTTTTATTCTGCTTAAGGAAATAATTTATAAGCCGGGCAATATAACCGGTTCTAAGGTTTTTAATATCGGCAAGAATAGTATCCACCATTCCGGTTCCCTTCCCGCTTAGGCTTAAAGAAGTTATATTTATTCCTTCGGGATTAACAACCGATTTAAAGTCGCTTACCGATTTAATCTCCCTGCAGAGCCCCGCAATTCTTTTTTCCTTAAGGCATTCGCGCAGTTCATACTCGGTTTTTAAGACTGGCGCAGATATCCTTTTTGCCAGATAAGAATTGAGCACCATTGCGGCTTCTACATTGCGCGCCGGATATTTTTTAATCAGTTCCGCATAAATATTCTCTTCCGGCATATCAGTGCTGTAAATGCCTATATTATTTTTAACCGCCAGTTCCCTGGCCCTGCCCGCAACTCCGAACTTTGCCACCGGGTCCATAATTACAGGAAGGAAAAAATCCTTTTTACCTTCAACAAGAAGAATATCCGGTTTAAAATTTTCAAACTCCGTTTTAAGTCTATCGGCTTCGCCGCCTATGTTTCCGGCAGCGCCCGGCTCCTTAAACGCAAAGAAATTCGATTTATTAATGAGATTTTCTTCGTTTGAACCGATATTGCCCGGAACGCAGGGCGGTTTCCATGCGGCATAATAGACTAATAATATTACCCCTAATATTCCCCCCGAACTGAGGAATATTACTCTAAATATCTTCACTTACAAAAAGCCCCTTTTAATGCTTTAGACGGATAACATTAAAAGGGGTTACACAAAACATATTTTATTTATTCTATTTTTTAAGCAGTGAAGAGAATAGCTTTTTAAATTTTTCAACTTTCGGGGTAATAACAAGCGAGCAATACCCCTGATTGGGATTATTATCGTAATATCTCTGATGATAATCTTCAGCAGGATAGAATTTTGTAAATTTAGTAATTTCGGTCACTATAGGCCGGTCCCATATTTTCTCTTCATCCAGTTTTTTCTTGTAATACTCGGCGGCTTTTTTCTGTTCCCCGTTATGATAGAAAATAACCGAACGGTACTGCGTTCCTACATCGTTCCCCTGTCTGTTAAGTGTAGTCGGGTCGTGCGTGCGCCAGAATACTTCAAGCAGTTCATCAAAAGAGATTTCGGCCGGATTATACACTATTTGAGTAACCTCTGCGTGACCGGTGCTTCCGGTGCATACTTCCTGATAGGTCGGGTTCTCTTTTGTCCCCCCCGAATAGCCGGAAGTAACTTTATATACTCCTTTCAAATTTTCAAAAATTGCCTCTGTGCACCAGAAACATCCCTCGCCGAATGTAGCGGTATCCATTTTTGCGGTTTCAAAATTTTCCATATTTATTCTTTCCTTGTTTGGTTCCTTTTGCTCCGGCCGGCAGCTTGCGGCGGCAGCCAGAAGAATTATTAACAGATATTTCATTTCAGCAATCCGTTTTTACCTTAAAACAACCGTTTCCGGCCAAAAATTCCCTTTCCTCGGCGGATATTCATCTTTCCCTTAATTTTAACTATTTTAACTTCCAGACGTATCATTAATTAAAGATTCCCGATTTTATCAATTGGAGCCAAAACGGATATAGAACTGGACGATATAATAGTTTCTGCTCAGAAAGGGGATATGAAGGCGTTCCGCATTCTGGTTGACACGCACCGGAGATTCGCTTTTTCAATTGCCTTCAAGATTCTTCTTAACGAGGAAGACGCCCGCGATGCCGCCCAGGAATCCTTTATTAAATTATGGAAACACATTAATGATTATAATTTCAATGCCAAATTCACTACATGGTTTTATAAAATAGTGATTAATATGAGTCTGGATAAACTTAAAGCCCGCAAAAGGAAAGAAGAGAAATTTATTCCTGCCGGAAGCACGGCCGGACTTGAAAACCTTGCTTCGGGAAAGGATGATTTTACAAACGGCGAACTGATTGAAATTATAAAAGAGCTTACCCGCTTTCTTTCCCCCATGCAGAAAATGGTTTTTACTTTAAGGGACTTAAACGGACTGGCTGTAAACGAAGTTTCCGATTCTCTTAAAATAAGCGAGAGAAGCGTTAAAACCAATCTCGTTTACGCACGCAGAAAAATAAAAGAACAGCTTAAGACAATTTACAAGTGGGATGAAAAATGAAATGCGCCGATATAAACGACCTCCTTTATTTGAAGGATGACGAACTTTCCCCCGAAGAAAGGGACCAGGTAAAAGCCCATTTACTTGAATGCCGGCTTTGCGCGGCCGAATATATTGAAATTAAGAAGGCCGGCGCCGCAGTAGATTTAATTCTTAACCGGGAACCGTTCCTTGCATACGAAGAGGAATTCACCGGCGCGGTAATTGAAAAAATTGAAAAGACTTATTTAAACAATAAAACGACTTCACTAAGCAAATTTCTCGATTATACCGCACACTTTTTCGGTTCAACGGGGGCGCGCGCGGCCTCCGCTGCGGTCATAATCATTCTCATATCCACATTCCTTATTCAGCAGTACTTTGTATTAAGCAGTGTTGAAACCCTTGAGAACAAGATTGCCATAACCGCATATCCTCAATCTGTTGCGGCTGGCGCAGGATTTAGCGGGCTTGAGGGGCTTAAGACTATTTCCGGTTTGTACGGTTTAATTGAAGGGAACCGTTTTTACGCTGAATTTCCGGGCGGCATGATTATAGCCGATAAACCGAAACTTGACCGGCTACTTTCAATTTACGGCGAACTGATGAACTACAAACATCTTTATTCAAAGGAAATCGAAAAGGAGTTCCCCGAATTAAATTCATTCCCCGGCAGAAAATTATCGGTTGAGGAACTTCAGGATTTTATAAAGAAAAATGAAAACGCAATAAAAGAATTTAGCCGGAAATTTCCGGCCGGAGGCAAATAAAATGAACGCCAGAACCATATTAAAATTATTTTTTATTTCAGCATTGTTCCTCCTCTCATCATGCAAAGAATATTTTATTACCACTAAAATCAATTCGGACGGCACGGTTGAAAAAACCATAATTGTTAAACAGGATAAGAATGATGGTAAATTCGAAGCCGAAGCGTGGCTTAAAAAGGAAGGGTGGAATGTTGTATTGTCTGCCGATTCGTCAGCTTCAAAAAATATTTTAACTGCCACTAAAATATTCCCCACTTTCGAGGCTTTCGATTCGGCATTGGTGCTTAACGCGAAAGGATTCGTGCCGGTCTTTACCACCAGAACCGAAAAGCATTTCCGCTTCTTCTTCACTTATTTTACCTATAAGGAGACTTATAAGGCACAACAGTTTTATAAACCGATGCCTGTTGACCGCTATTTTACCCCCGACGAGCTTGGCAAATTAAAAGAAGGAATCGATTCGGCATGGACCAAGAACAAACTTGAGGAATACAATAACTACATTATGCTCGATTCTTATTTTGAAATAATGAACAGGGAATTTTTGAGCAAAGACAAAATTGATTTGAACAGCTTAATTCCAGCCGATAAGAAAAAACTACTATTTGCAGAGCTGTCGGCCCCGGGGAAAAAAGATGACGAAATTGAGGCTGTTCTAAAAAATTATTTCGGCAGTCAAATTGCCCTCAAGATAGTTGAGTTTTCAAAAACTAAGAATCCCGAAATTGAGAACATGGATAAAACTTTTTCGGTATCCGACGGCACATACAATAATTCCGTAATTATGCCCGGCATTATTACCTCTTCAAACTCTAAAATTATTGAGGGGAACAGGGTAACATGGAAATTTGACCAGGATAAATTTAAATTTTTCGATTTCGAGATGACTGCCGAATCGCGCGAGGTTAATACATGGGTAATTGTAGTTTCCTCCCTTTTAATTCTTCTCCTTTTGGCCGGATTGCTCATTTCAAGAATAAGAAAGTAAACAACACCTAAAGTCTTAAAAGGGATTATTTTAAATAAAAAATAATCCCTTCCCCTCTTTTTTTTAACTTCCTTTGGAAATTTTCGATTATATTATTATTCAATTAATGGAGATTGGATGCAGGAACCAGCAAGAACATATTTTGCCCCTGCCGAAAGAAGCAGTGAAGAGGATTTAGTCTTCCAGATTAAGTTGATTGCCGAACTTCCTATAGTTCACAACCTTTTCGATTCGATGCCTGTTATGGTAGCCCTGTTGAACGGGAACCGCGAAATTGTTTTTGCCAATCTGGCATTCAAGAAATTCCTTAATAACTCCAATCTTTCCGAATATATCGGCCAGCGCCCCGGCGAGGCAATCGGCTGTCTTCATTCCGATGATTGTTCGGGAGGATGCGGTACTTCGCAGGCCTGTTCGGTTTGCGGCGCCGTTAATGCCATTTTAATAAGCCAGCAGTCGGGCAGTGCAAATTTGGAATGCCGTATCACACTTAAAAACGGCGATGCGCTAGACCTAATGATTATGACCCACCAGTATAAAATTGGCAATGTTGAATTTACTATATTCTCCGCTTCCGATATAAGCAGCCAGAACAGGAGAAAATCGCTTGAAAGAATTTTCTTTCACGACCTGCTGAATACTACCGGAGCATTGAAGGGCTTTATTGAAATGCTTTCGCAAGCCCCCGAAAATGAAAGAGACGATTATATAAGGTTTTCGAAAAACATAATCGACCATTTAATAGAAGAAATAACCGCGCAAAAAGAACTGACAATGGCAGAGGATAACGAGCTTCAGCTGAACATCTCCGCTTTCACTTCAACAGAACTTCTTAAAGAAGTCTCGGCCCTTTATGCAAAGCATATGGTCAGCCTCGGCAAGGAAATCATTATTTCAAACGGTACGGATAACTGCGTTATTACAAGCGATAAGGGAATGATGAGAAGAGTTTTGGGCAACCTTGTTAAAAATGCCCTCGAAGCTTCGGATGAAAAGGATAAGGTAATTCTCTCCTGCTCGGTTAATAACGGCCACGTCGAATTTTCAGTTTGGAATAAAAGCATTATTCCACTTTCGTCAAAACTGCAGATATTTCAGCGTTCATTTTCAACAAAGGGAAAAGGGAGAGGGCTGGGCACTTACAGCGTTAAACTTCTTACTGAGCGCTATCTGATGGGCAAAGTATGGTTCGAAACCGGAATTGATACGGGTACTACGTTCCGCGTAAAGTACCCGCTCGAAATTGCACAGAATAATTAATAATGATTATTTAATCCATACTGTTTTAATATTTACAAACTCCTTAATTCCGTAATGCGAAAGCTCCCTTCCGTACCCCGATGTTTTAATTCCGCCGAACGGTAGCCTCGGATCTGATTTTACCATTCCGTTTACAAATACCGAACCTGCCTCTATGAGGGGTATTAATTCCTTCGCTTTCAATTTGTCATTAGTCCATATTGAAGCCCCCAGCCCGAATGCCGTATTGTTGGCAATCTAAACGGCCTCCTTTTCATCTTCCGCTTTAATTAGCGATGCGGCCGGGCCGAATAATTCCTCTTCATAAGCGGGCATTCCCTCTTTTACATTTGCAAGAACGGTAGGCTCGTAATAGAAGCCGGGCACATCAATCCTCTTTCCGCCGCATAATATTTTAGCCCCTTTTGCAACTGATTTTTTAATCTGGCTGTCTAATTCAATCAGAAGGTCTTCCCTTGCCATCGGACCCAGTTCGGTGCTTCCGTCCATCGGATCCCCCGTTTTTACATTCTTAACGGCTTTTACAAATTTTTCTTCAAATTCATTGTATATTTTTTCTACCGCAATAAATCTCTTTGCGGCAATACAGCTCTGTCCGTTATTAATCATCCTTGCGGTAACGGCTGTTTTAACCGCCTCATCTATATCGGCATCGGCAAGAACTATAAAAGGATCGCTTCCTCCTAGTTCAAGCACCGATTTTTTAATCATCTTGCCCGCGGCCCCCGCAATAGACCTGCCCGCAGGTTCGCTCCCGGTAAGCGATACTCCCTTTACATCAGGATGGTTAATTACTTTTTCTACCATTCCGCTTCCGATTAATAAAGTCTTGAATACGTTTTCGGGGAATCCCGCCTTAAGGAATATTTCTTCAATTGCCAGAGCGCACATAGGCACATTGGATGCATGCTTTAAAAGACCTGTATTGCCCGCCATTAATGCAGGGGCCGCAAAGCGGAATACCTGCCAGAAAGGGAAATTCCACGGCATTACCGCAAGTACAACTCCTATGGGATCGAAACGGACATAACTTTCCGAGCCGTCGGTGGCTATTATTTCTTCTTTTAATATTTTTTCCCCGTTATCGGCATAGTAATCGCATGCAAGGGCGCATTTCTCAACTTCGGCTATCGACTGCACAACCGGCTTGCCCATTTCCAGCGTAAGTATCCTGCCGTAATCATATTTCTTTTCCCTTAATATTGAAGCCACGTTTTTTAATAGTCTCTTCCTTTCTTCGTATGGAACATTTCTCCATTTACAGAAAGCTTCTTTTCCCCTGCCAATCAGTTCCATTACTTCGGATTCGCTCATTTCATTAAAACTTTTTTCCATTTTTCCGGTTGCCGGGTTAACTGTTTCTATAGCCATAATCTCTCCTGTTGCAGAATTATTCTAAATATACCGGTTAAAAGTAACTAAAATCGTCCCTATTTTCATTTACAAAAAATCATCCATTTTTTTAAGAAAAAATAACACCTTTGCTCCCGATTTATTCGGGGGAACACAATCCTTCTTATGCCTGTAAAAGCATTATAAAAAAGGGGCGGTTAAAAATGAAAGGATTTTTTTCTTTAATTATTTTTTTCTCGGTAATCCCATATCTGAATGCGCAGGATGAAAAGCGAAAGGAAGAAAGGAATGAAAGCGGCGATTTATTTCTAAATAAATATAAATACTCTATGCCGATTGTTCCCCCCGATCCCCGTTATCGCTTCAATATGCCTTTCGTAAAGCCCGATTCCGGCATTCATTACAACATGCCCGTTTATACGGCTCCGCCTGAAAATTATGCCCACAAGAGGAATCCGTTTTTAAAATTCAAAAAACTTTTCCCCCCGCATAAAGAGAAACTGAAATAGTTGTTTATTAAGTGGAATTGAATTGCTTAGAGTAGCAGGGACGGGCATTCAGCCCGTCCCTATTAAGAATTGTTATTTTATCTCTTTAGTAACAGAACCTCCCTTAACTGAATTGAACACTATAGACGATGGGTTGTTTCCTTCAATAATCCACACCGCGTAAACAGTCTGGTTTCCCCCTACTGCATTCAATATAAGTTTTGCTGGATTATTTTTCTGCTCTGTTATATTGTCTTCAAATCTGTTTCTCTTAATACCTCCCGAAATTACTTTTGCACCGTTAAGCGTAATCCAGTCGGGTCTTGTAATATTGTTGGCAACATCAACTGCAAGCCGTGTTGGTATAGGCTCGGTGTTCCTGATTGCCGCGGTAACTTCTTTAAGATTATTGCCAAGGTCTTTAACCGATACCGAATCTATAACTATTTCGGGGAGGAACGACGCCTGCATTAATGTAAAGGCCATATTGCGGTGGCATTCCTCTTCAAGCAGAAACGAAGGGGGCATTCTTCCGAATGTCTTCTTCAATCCCCCTATTTCAATTTTGCCATAAACGGGATGATTGAACTCTTTCCATGGAACTGTGGCTTCATCGAAAAGGAGATACTTGTTGAATTTATTCGATTCATTCCTTTCGCTGTCCCTGTTTCCCCCCTGTTCTGCACCGCTTTTCCTGAACATATTGAACGAGGTCCATAATTCATTTACATAAGGCATAATACCTAAATCGGAATAGTTGAATTCAGTCTCGCCCCCCCAAACCACATAAAGGTCGCGCCAGGTTACCATATATTTGTAACCGGGAATTATTTCCTCCCCTTTCTTTCCAACCATATCGAACAGCTGGTCATCCTGCGGATAGGTGCTGTCCTCCTTTGTTCCGGGGCCTCTTAAAATCATACCGCCTGAATTATGGTACGACTGCGAGGCCAGAATATTTGGATGCGACTTAAGGAAATCGGAAATGACTTTTGTCTCGGGCAGGCTGAAAGGGTACCTTACAGAGCCGGGCTGGATATAATTGGGAGCCCAAAGCCATCCCCAGTTCCTGTTCGGGTCATAATTGCCTGGGCCGTCTTCGTTTATTAAACCGTCCCCGTCGTTATCAATTCCTTCGCTTCCTAAAAGTTCATAATCCCCTTCTTCGTCGGGCGCACATCTTACCATTACGTTTTTATAATCGGGGTCTTCTTTCCATCTTCCCCCCTTTACTTTAATGCGCATCTGGGTAATCTGCCCGTCGTGGTTTAAATCATCCGGCGGATCTTCATTCATAAGTCCGTCGCCGTCATTGTCAAAAGGAACCATGCCCC
Organism: bacterium; assembly: GCA_027398005.1. GTDB lineage: Bacteria > Bacteroidota > Ignavibacteria > Ignavibacteriales > Melioribacteraceae > JAEXUB01. The sequence goes on along the minus strand of DAHYUM010000044.1, from coordinate 9,140 downwards.
CCCTTAGGGAAAGGGGCGAATGCATAAACGCGTCCCTGCTGTCCGGGCTTTGGAATGGTACTATATAAAATGTTTTTGTATCGAGAAGCTTTTTAATGAACGGGTTTGTGGCGTAGCTTTCAAGCAGGAACCATGCGGTATAAGTAGCCACTTCCACAGCCTGAATTTCATTTGCGTGTATTGCCGCGTCAATATAAAATGCCGGCTTATCTGATGCCTTTCCGGTTTTGCTGTTGGTTATGGCAATGCACCAGAAATCGCGCCCCTGGTACGATTTGCCGATGCTTTCGAGCGTTGCAAGCTCCGGGTATGCGTCGGCAAGCTTTTTCAATATATCGGTAATGCCCGCCCAATCATAGTATCGGTTCCAGGCTACCTGCACTTTCGGATTGTTTGGCGCGCCGAGCGCTTTTAATGCCGACTGCGTAATTTCCTGCGCTTTTAGCCCCGGCATTAATGCCGCCGCTGTTATTATTATAAGTGCCGTTTTAATTATTTGTTTCATTTATCTATCTCCTGACGAGATTTCATAAAAAATTATTTTAATTGTTTTACTGCCTTTCCCCCTTTGGGAGAATCTACTTCTACGCTTACTTTATTGTTCCCTTTAACCACCCACGCAACATATACGAACGAGTTGCCTTCGATACGCGGAACGGCCAAAGAAGCCGGATTGATTTTCTGTTCGTTTATTTCATTGGCAAAGCGCTGCTCTTTAATTCCGCCGGTTATAACTTTTGCCCCTTTAATTGTAATATGGTCGGGCAGCGAAAGCCGGTTCTGCACATCTACATCCGCCTTGGTAGGCATAGGCTTGCTGTTTCTTATTACGGCGTCAATTTCGTATAAACCGTTTCCTAAAGGCTTCCGTGTAATCTCTTCAACCGATAAAGCAGGAAGCATATCGGCATTGAACAATGTAAAAGCCATATTACGGTGGCATTCCTCTTCAAGCAAAAACGATGGCGGAATCCTTCCCATCTGTTTTTTAAAGCCTCCTATTTCAATTCTGCCGTACTGTGGATGATCGAACTCTTTCCAGTCGAGAAAGGCTTCGTTGAACAGGAGCTCCTTATCGAACTTGTACGGCTCTTTCCTCGCTTCGTTCTGGGGTGCCTGCCTGCGGAACATATTCTCGGTGTCCATAATTCATTTACGAAGGGAAGAATACCAAGATCTGCATACTGGAAATTATTTTCATCTCCGTAAATGGGATATAATCCTTTCCAGGTATTAATATATCGGTAATAAGGAATCATTTCCGTTCCTTTCTGCCCTATAAAATCGAGCAGCTGTATATCGCGCGGGTAAATTATATCCTCTTCATTCTGGTTTGGACCAATAAGAATCATTCCGCCGCTGTTGTGGTACGATTCGGCTCCGAGAATGTTAGTATGTTTTTTAAGGAAATCGGCAACGGCCTTTGTTTCAGGAAGGCTGAAAGGATATCTGTCCGCTCCCCCTTGAATATAATCAGGGCGCCAGAGCCATCCCCAGTTCCTGTTCGGGTCGTAACTGCCGGGACCGTCTTCATTAATCAGACCGTCTCCGTCGTTATCAATTCCCTCTTCCCCCAGAAGTTCAAACTCCCCTTCTTCATCGGGAGCGCACCGCACCATAATCCTCGGGTCTTCAGGGTCTGCTTTCCACCTTCCCCCTTTTACCCTGATGCGCATCTGGGTTATGAATCCGTCACCGTTCAAATCTTCTGCGGCGTCTTCATCAATCAGTCCATCACCGTCGTCGTCGCGCGGTACTTTGCCCGTGCGAAGCGATTGAGGCGTATGCAGAAAAGCCTCGCGGCTGTCTATGTTTTCAACCGGAACAATATAAAACGTCTTTGTATCCAAAAGATTTTTTACAAACGGGTTCTGCGCGTACGATTCGAGAAGATACCATGCGGTATAAAGGGCTACTTCAACCCCTTGTATTTCATTTGCATGGATTGCGCCGTCTATATAATATGCCGGCTTATCCGATGCCGCGCCAGTCTTTCCGTTTGTTATTGTGATGCACCAGATATCCCTTCCCTCGTAAGTCTTTCCTATGCTTTCAAGGGATGTCAATTCGGGATACGCCGCGTTAAGCTTTTTGAGCATCGAGGTCAGTTCGCCATAATCGTAAAATCGGTCCCAGGTTACCTGTACCCTTGGGTTATTAGGTGCGCCCAATGCTTTTAGGGCCGAAACAGTAAATTTGTCCTGCCCTTTTATTACTGCTCCGCTTATCAAAAGAACCGCGGCAGCAATGTATATAAGAAATTTCTTCATTTGAGCATTCCCGTTATAACTGTACGGAAACGTTCTTGTATCCGGCAGTGGGGCATCCTATGTTGAATTCCACTTTCCCCTTGCCAATAATAATGAATTTGCTTTCTATCTTTCCGCCCCCCGGAATCGGTTCTTCGATGAAGGTTACTTTTTTGCCCGATTCAATTTTCTGCCCTTCGGCAATTTTAGTCCTTATTAGGAAAGACTGCAGTGCTTTTACCCTGCGGCCGGCAACTGTATTTGTCGGAAGTTTTCCCTTATTGCTTATTGTAAGGGTAATCCTGTTTACACCGTTGCCCAGAGATTCAACAAGAGGAGTTTCTACTTCAAGCTCGGGCATATCCTTAAATAATTTATAAATTAATTTGTACGAGCTTTCCGCCGCCATTGCAAGACTGTCTTCGGGTGCGTTATTTTCTACATAAGGCAAAAATCCCCCCAGCTCTACTTTTGTGTTCGGAAAATCGGGGTGTTTAATTTCTTTCCAGGCCATATAATTCTGAGGAGCGTTCTTCTTAATCCATCTGAACGCGATCTGCTCCCTTGTTATTGAAGGCTGAGCCCCCTGCTGAGCGCCTCCCGGCATAGCTGTGCGGCCGTTCATCTGGCGCGCGCGCGTAGTATCGCGCATCTGCGGGTAGGTCCACGCCGGAGCGCAGAAACTTAAACGCCCTGCATCGTAATATGCCCATCCGGGTATATTACCCGGGCCTTGCTGATCCCCTTTGAATTTTGAAAGAGAAGCCAAATCTTTTACCGCTACCGAATATGAAATTGAATCGGGAAGGAACATATTTCCCCCTGCGGCGCCCCCTCTTCTGCCGCCCATACCCTGCGACTGCGACTGCGGAGGTTTAATTTTCCACGCGTCGAGTATGTTGTTATGGTAATTAAATGTAAAGAGCGCTAATATATTAGGCCTGTCAAAAACAAAATCGCCAAGCGCCCTTAACTCACTTGTTATAAACGGATGAAGCCCGCCGTCATCGGTGTAAGGCTTAAAATTGTATGTGCTGTTTTTGTTTACGTTTATTCCGCCTATCGGGTCTTCGTTAACAAGACCGTCTTTATCATCGTCAAAACCTTCAAATAAAAGTTTGTACTTACCAATTTCCCCTTTCTTCGGATCCGCTTTACGCATCAGCATCGGGTCCTCGGGGCTGTCAATCCACTCCCCTTCCGGGTCAACAACGCGCATATACGAAATTATATTGTCGTTATTCATATCGTTGTATGAATCTTCATCCTTTTTTCCGTCCCGGTCCTGGTCGTCGGCAAGGTCGTTGCCTGTTCTTAATGTTTTAACCTTTGCAAAATAACCCTCAAGAGGATCGGGGGATAGTCTAGGTATAATATATAAAGTATATTTATCCAGCAGTGCTTTAACCGAATCGGCCGATGCGTTCGAAAGAATTTTTTCGGCAAAGTATTTTGCCGAAACTGTTCCGGTAAGGTCGTCCGGTTCAACACCGGCAACAATCAGAAGAGCCGGCTTAATCTTCGAGTCCCCTCTTCCTATTTCGAGTGCATATATTGTGCGGCCTCCTGCCGACTTGCCAATCTCAAGCACTTTGCAGAGATCGCCGTAGCTCGATTTTAGATTGTTGATGCTTGCGCTTTCATCGGAATAATTCTGATATTTAAGCGTTTGGGCAAAAGAAATCCCCGCAGGCATCATTAATAGACATATTGACGCCAGCAGCATAATTGTTTTTTTCATCTATTTTCTCCGTTGAATTGGTTTAACGCAATTTAAAATTTCTTTTTCAAAATTCACACAGAAAAAAAATGAATCTGATTTAAATATAAAGTAATTACCCCTGCGTTATCATCCGCTTTAATGCCGCTAATGGCCGGCACTATAAATTATTTTACTGCCTCAAATGTTGCAAACGGTATTGTCAGCTTTATTTCCCCCTGCTTAAGGGCTGTCCTGTTCAATCCCTCTTCCAATTTTTCGAATACCGGTTCAAGATATTCACCGGGTATAAGTTCTTTCCACGCAGGCAGGAACCACCATTTTATCATGGGATAATTGAACAGTGCGCCGGCATCGGCAAAACGGTATTCAAAACTGCTCATCCTTATTTTTACCTGTTTGAATTCCGCGCTTATAAGGGCTTCTTCAATTTCCTCAACAGGGCGCCGCTTCTTGTAAATATGCTCCCTCATTTTTTCCACTTCTTCATTCAGCCCCATTTCCTCAAGTACTTTTCTTAAGACCTCATAAAATTCTATCATTGTATCCTGAAGGTTCAGCGTAAAAACAAACTGCGCTCCCTTTGCGCTTACCCTGCGGCATTCACCAAACACCTTTGCCATATCAAGCACATTATTTATTCCGTTGTTCGATACAATAAGATTAAAGAATCCCTCTTCAAACGGAAGCTCTTCGGCATACCCGTTTATAATTTCGGCGTTTGTTATTCCAAGTTTTTCAATTTTATATTTTATTCTTTCAACTGCCGGCTTCCACGGGTCTATTCCGTATATGCGCCCGCTGTTACCCAGCCTGTTGGCAATCTCAATCATCGGGAAACCGAATCCGCTTCCTATATCAAGCGCTTTAATTCCCCTCCCCGGCTTTATGCTCTTTAGCAGTTCAATGCCGAACGGGGCCGACCAGTAGGGGAGCTCATCCTGAATTGATATAAGCTCCTTATTCCCTTCGTCAAATTCGTATGCCAGATAATCTTTCATATTCCCCTCAATTATTTCTACCGGTTAGTTAAATCAAATCCATCTCAATTATTTTTTCTGCAATCTGCACTGCGTTTGCGGCGGCCCCTTTCCTAAGGTTATCGGCAACAATCCATAACTGCAGTGCGTTATCCCAACCTTCAACATTCCTTATCCGCCCGGCGAAAACTTCATCCCTTCCCTTTGAATTAAGTGCAAGGGGATAAATATTATTTGCCTCGTCATTCTGCAAAATAATACCGGGGCTTCCGCTCAATTCCTGCGCCGCATCCTGTGCGTTAATAGGCGTTTCAAATTCGGCCAATACCGATTCGCTGTGGCATTCTGCCACGGGCACCCTTACAGTTGTTGCCGCAACCGGAAGGCCGGGCAAACCGAGTATCTTCCTTAATTCGAATACCATTTTGTTTTCCTCTTCGCAATACCCGTCCCCGTCAAAAGCCCCGATATGCGGGATGCAGTTTCCGGAAATAGGATGCGGGTAAACAGGGTCATTAGCCTTTCTCCCCATAAGTTCTGCATTAAGCTGTGCTACCCCTTTAATGCCGCTGCCGGAAACTGCCTGATAGGTTGATACGGCAACTCTTCTTAAACCGTATTTCTTATGAAGCGGATTAAGCACCACTGCAAGCTGTGCGGTAGAGCAGTTCGGGTTAGCGTAAAGCTTTTTATCTTTCGTAAGAAGGACGCTGTTAATTTCGGGTATTATTATATCCACATCTTTTTCTTTTCTGAAAGCGCTGCTGTTATCAATTGCATAACCGCCCCCCGCGGCGGCAAGTGGCGCATATTTACGGCTTATATCGCTGTCCGTAGCAAAGAGTGTAAAATCGGCTTTGGTAAAATCGGCTTCTTCAACAGGCTTTACTTCAATTTCATTTCCCCTGAACAATATTTTCTTTTCGCGCGAACGTTCCGATGCGAACAGGCTTAAATTCTTTACCGGAAAATTCCTATCTTCTATTACCTTTATTATTGTCTGCCCCACAAGTCCGGTTGCCCCTGCAACAAACAGGTTATACTCCTTCATTCATACTCCTTTAAACTTTTTCAAGAAATTCATCCAGTATTTTATTCATCTGCCCGAACTCGATTAAAAAAGCATCGTGCCCGTGTATTGAAACAATCTCTTTATATTCGGCCCCCGGTATATGCCCGGCTATTTCCTTCTGTTCCGCCGGCGGATATAGAATATCGGTATCTATGCCAACGCTTAAAGTTTTCGCTTTAATCGAGCCGAGCGCCTCTTCAATAGTGCCGCGCCCCTTTGTTACATCGTGCAGGTCGCACGTTCTTGAAATATATATGTAGGTATTGGCGTCGTATCTGTTCACCAGCTTTTCCCCCTGATAGCGGAGATAGCTTTCAACTTCGTAAAAGGGCACAATTCCCTTCCCCGGTTCTTTCCTTATTCTTCTGCCGAATTTCTGCTGATAGCTTTCCTGAGTGCGGAATGTTATCATACCAAGCATGCGCGCGCTTTCAAGTCCGCAGTGGGGCTGAACATCATAATTCCCCCCATTCCAGGCAGGGTCTTCCATAATAACTTTTCTCTGTATCTCATTAATACCTATTGCCCATGCCGAATGGCGCGCCGATGTGGCAATGGGAATAATGCTTTCTACCATATCCGGATACATAATTGCCCATTCAAGCGCCTGCATTCCCCCCAGCGAGCCTCCTGCAATTGATTTGATTTTTCTTATCCCGAGTGAATCGATAAGTTTTTTCTGCATCTTAACAATATCCCTTACCGTCATCTGCGGAAAATCCATCCGGTACTTTCTCCCCGTAGCCGGGTTAATTGAGTATGGCCCCGTTGAACCGTAGCAGCTGCCCAAAATATTTGAACAGATAATAAAATACTTCTCCGGGTCGAACGGCTTGCCACGGCCTATTGAACCTTCCCACCATCCGGGGGCTATATCGCCTTTGTAGCTGCCGTCATTCCACCCCGAGGCGTGCGAATCCCCCGTTAACGCGTGGCATACAAGAATCACATTTGTCTTATCGTTATTCAGCCTGCCGTATGTTTCGTAGGCAATTTCAACTTCGGGCAATACACCGCCGCATTCCATCTTAAACGGCTCTTTGTAATTAAACTTTTTAATGAATGGTCTGTTTTCAAGTTTAATCTGCTGTTCGCTCATATTCCTTCTTTTTCCTCTTTAATATGTTCTTCGTTAACCGGCGCGTAGTTCTGAAAGAACGCTCCGTGAAGCGCGGCTACGGTTCTTTTGGCATCGGGCCTTTCAATTACAAACGAAACATTCTTATGTGTAGAACTGTTGAGGAACATAAGGCTTTTAATGCCGTTGTTGTCCAGCGTTTCAAATACCAGTCTAAGAAGCGCGGAGTGGGAATCGAACCTTTTGCCTACCGCCGAAACAACCGTAACATCGTTCCTGAAAGTAATTCTGCCGGCCCTGCCTGTTTCAAGCTCCAGCTTGAATTCTTTTTTTATCTCATTTAAAAGAACCGAAATCTGCTTAGACAAAGTTACAAAACAAATTGATTGATTTGATGCCGATTGATTTAAAAGAATTACCGGAAGTTCAAGCCGGGCCAACAGCGCAAAGAGCCTCGAAATTACAATCAGATTGTATTCAGCGGATATTTCATTAAGGCATACAAGCGATAGTTCCTGCAGATATGTAACCGCTTTAACTCCCCCACCTCCGTCATCGAATGTTTTGCCTATAAATGTGCCCGGATGCTCGGGCTGGAATGTGTTGAGTACTATTATCGGAATGCCTGCGTTTTCAACCGGGGCCATCGCCTTCGGGAAAATTACCTTTGCCCCCAGATACGCGAGCTCCGAGGCTTCTTCGTAGCTTAACTCGCTTAATGTTGAGGCTTCCGGCACAATTTTCGGGTCCGCGCTAAGAACACCGTCAACGTCGGTCCATATTTCAACAGCGTCCGCATTCAATGCACCGGCAATAATAGTGGCCGTATAATCGGAACCGCTCCTTCCTAAAGTAGTAATTTCGCCGGCGCTGTTGGAACCGGCAAAACCGTTCACAACTGGAATTACTCCCTGCTTTATTCCTTCGAACTTTGTTTTTATCAGTTCATTCGTAGTATTAAAATCAACTTCAGCTTCGCCGAAGTTTGAATCCGTCTTAATAAAATCCGCCGCGTCAAGGCTTTCGGCTGTTATGCCGCCCGAATTAAGAGCCGCGGCCAGTATGCTCTTGGATAAATACTCCCCGGTGGATATAATGGAATCGGATGTGCGCGGGGAACATTCCTTTAACAGAAATACCCCCCTTAGTTTTTCATCCAGCTGGCTTAGTATAGTGCTTATAACAAGCCTTGCGTGCGCCTGCTTCCACTTTGAAACAAGCTTATCCAGAAACATATAATGTACAAGCCCAATCTCTTCAAAAACATCGCGGTATTCTTTTTTGCCGGCGCGCGCTAAATCCACCGCATTAATAAGCCGGTCTGTAATTCCTCCAATTGCCGAAAGTACAACAATTACTTTTTCTTTTTCCTGCTTTTTAGAAACTATCTTAATAACCTTATTAAATCTTTCCACCGTACCGATGGATGAACCGCCGAATTTAATTACTTTCATTTCATTTCTCCTTAGCTTTTGCTTAACGCGTAATCGAAATCTTCAATTATATCATCTATATGCTCAATGCCGGCCGATACCCTTATAAGCTCCGGCTTAACACCCGACTTTTCCCTCTCTTCATCGCTTAACTGTCCGTGTGTTGTTGAAGCGGGATGTATTACAAGAGTCTTTGCATCCCCTACATTTGCAAGCAGACTTGCCAGGCGCACATTATTAATGAACTTCTTTCCCGCCTGAACGCCCCCTTTAATTCCGAAAGCGAGCATGCCGCCGAACAGGTTCTTTCTGAAATATTTTAGTGCCGCCTCGTGCGATTCATACTCCTCAAGCCCCGGGTACCAGACCCAATCAACTTTAGGGTGTCTATTAAGCCAGTGCGCCAGCTGCCATGCATTACTGCATGTCCTTTCAACACGCAGCGAAAGGGTCTCTAACCCCTGAAGGAGAAGGAAGGAATTAAAAGGACTTATGCAGGGGCCCAGGTCGCGCAGCTGTTCCACACGCGCACGCGTGATGTATGCCGTATTGCCTGCGGCACTTCCCGGGCCGAATGTATCCCAGAAATTCAATCCATGGTAGCCGGG
>DAHYUM010000043.1 GCA_027398005.1 bacterium | reverse complement strand
GAGCTTGCGCCGGGGAGGGGAACAACTTCAATATTCTTTGCTATGCATAAATCAACAAGGTAATGCCCGGGGTCGGAGAAGAGGGGAGTGCCGCAGTCACTTATTAAAGCGGCCGATTTCCCTTCGGCAAGGCGGTTTATAATTTCGGGAGCTTCATCCTTCTCGTTATGCTCGTTAAGAGGTAATAATTCTTTTTCTATATTGTAATTAGCAAGCAGGCGGCGGGCTTCTTTAAATTCCTCGCATATAATAAAATCGACCGATTTTAAAGTATCCAGAGCGCGCAGGGTAATATCGGCATAATTGCCTATCGGAGTTGCAACCAAATAAAGTTTTGGTTTCATTTAATGTATTGTTGTGATTAAAAAATTTTTGCGAATTGGGAAACCGGAGGAAAGCGTTTTACGCTTCCCTCCGTAATAAAATTACATTAGAATTTCTTTTAATTTAGACTTAAGTTCTTCAACGGGCACAACAAAGCGGTCGCCGGTGCGGCGTATTTTAACTTCAACCTTTCCCTCTTTGGCGTTCTTTTCGCCGACAATAACCTGAACGGGCATTCCCAAAAGGTCGGCATCGTTAAATTTAAAGCCTGCCTGGGCATCGGGACGGTCGTCGTATAAAATATCGAATCCTTCTTTTGTATATTCGTCGTAAATTTTTTCTGCAAGGTTAACAACAGTTTCTTTTCTCATATTAAGGGCAATTAAATGGATCTCGAAAGGCGCAAGCGTCTTGTTCCAGATGATTCCCTTTTCGTCGTTATTCTGTTCAATGTAGCATGCAAGCACCCTGTCGCATCCTATGCCGTAACTGCCCATAACAACCGGATGTTCCTGGCCGTTTTCGTCCTGGTAAACAACCCCAAGCGCGTCGGAATATTTTGTGCCGAGCTTAAAGATGTGTCCCAGTTCAATTGCTTTGAATACTTCAATAGGACTGCCGCAGCGTACGCATTTTTCCCCCGTTTCCGAAGTTCTAAGATCGTAGTATTCCAGATTTGCAACATCCCTATTAAGGTCAATACCGCCAATGTGGTAATCGTTTTTATTTGCGCCGCTGAATAAATTGTTCGCGTCTTTAAGGCGGTTATCGGCAATTATTTTATGTTTAAATCCGACCGGACCAATAGAGCCGGCGTCGGCGCCTGAAATTTCTTTTAATTCCTCCGGATGGCATGGACGAACATTGCCCCCCAATACCGAAGTAAGTTTGGTTTCGTTTACTTCATCGTTGCCAAGCATAAGAACGAGTACAGGAGCGTTATCGTGCATGTAGATTCTCGATTTAGCGCACTGTGTTTCGTTTATTTTAAGAAAAGCGCACAGCTCGTCTATTGAATGTACGTTGGGCGTATGAATCTCTTTTATCTCTTCGCTATTATCGTGTCTGGGGGCTCCATCAACAACCGAAGTTGCAACTTCGCTGTTGGCGGCGTAGCCGCATTTTTCGCAGTAGGCAACAGTATCTTCCCCCGCATCCGATTTGACCATAAACTCTTCCGATTTGCTTCCCCCCATAGCGCCGCTTGAAGCGCCTACGATAAAATATTTCAATCCGCAGCGGTCGAATATTTTGCGGTATGCTTTATCGTGCAGGGCGTAGCTCTTATCCAGTTCTTCAAATGTAGTATCAAGCGTATAGGAATCTTTCATTAAAAACTGTCTTCCCCTTATAACGCCGCTGCGCGGACGGGCTTCATTCCTGAATTTGGTCTGGATATGGTACCATATCTGTGGCAGATCTTTATACGATTTAATTGTTCCCTTTGCATGGAAAGCAATAATTTCCTCGTGAGTAGGGGCAAGCACATAATCCCTGTTGGTAACATGGAACATAGTATCGCCGAAAGCTTCAACGCGCCCTGTTTCTTCCCAAATTTCCTTCGGATTAAGAGCCGGCAGATGGCATTCCTGCCCTCCAATGGCATTCATTTCCTCTCTTACAATCTCTGAAACTTTGCGCAGGGATTTATAGCCGAGGGGTAAGTATGAATAAATGCCCGCCGAGAGCATTCTAACCAGAGCTCCTCTAAGCATTAAAATATGACTTGTAATTACTGCCTCTGTAGGGGTTTCCTTCAAAGTCGGAATAAAAGATTTGTCCATTCTCATAAAATTTAGCCCAAAATTCAAAAAATGATTGCAAAGATAAGAAATGAAAGCCCTAATTGCCACTTAGCGCTTTCTTATATAAGGGGTTAATGGGGCTAATTTTGGCTTGTTGAGGGGGGAATATATTGGTAATTTAAGAGGAATAAATTAGGATTATATGTCTAAGATTTACTCCCTTTATCAGGTGGATTCCTTTGCGGAGAAGATTTTCGAAGGGAATCCGGCGGGCGTTGTGCCTGATGCGGCAGGACTTGAACCCCCGATGATGCAAAAAATAGCCCGCGAATTGAACAATTCGGAAACGGCATTCATTTTCCCTTCCGATAATAAATAATATGATGTAGAAGTGCGCTTTTTCACACCGACCAGGGAAGTGCCAATTTGCGGACACGCGACCGTGGCCGCCCATTTTATAAGGGCAATGGAGAATAATTTGGGCAGCTGCCGGGTTGTTCAAAAAACCGGGGCGGGAATTTTGCCCGTGGATATTATTAAAGAGGATGCGGGATATAAAATAATAATGACGCAGGGGAAAATAGAATTTGAAGAGCCGATATCACATCCGGCGGATTCTGAAATTTTAACAGCACTCGGATTGACCGAAGAAGAAAGGGATGAAAGGTGTCCAATTCAGGTCGTATCAACCGGGCATTCGAAAGTGATGATTGGAATTAAATCGGGGAGGAAGCTGAATGCACTCGAGCCTGATATGACACGGCTTGCCATGCTTAGCAGGCAGATTAAATGCAACGGTTATTTTGTATTTACATTCGATACCGGCGAAGAGGGGATTTTAACAAAGGGAAGAATGTTCGCTCCGGCAATAGGCATTAACGAAGACCCGGTAACGGGAAACGCCAACGGCCCTCTTGGAGCCTATATTGTAAAACATAAACTTACCGAATTTAAGGGGGGTACTTTCAGGTTCCGGGGTAAGCAGGGGGAGACAATAGGCAGGCCGGGCATAATTGATGTTGAAGTGGATACGGAAAACGGCGGGCCGGCGGTTGTAAGAATTGGGGGCCGGGCTGTTGCGGTATTTAAGACGGAAATAAAAATTTAATAAATTGATTTACATAAACAATCTGATAAAATAATCCGGAGTAAAAATGAATAACGGTTTGACAGTTACATTAAATAGAAATACAGAATATTTAAAAAAAATCCTTGGCGAAATGACAGATGACGATATGCTTGTAAGCACGGGGGAATCGAACACGATAGGATGGATAATAGGGCATATTGCATTTTACAGGGGAAGAATTGCCGTAAAGCTTAATAAGGAATGCCAATTCAGGGAGATTGAGAAAGCGTTCGAACGGGGCGCGCCTAAGAATAAAAACCTTAAAATTAATAGGACCGATGCTCTTGCCGATTTTATTGCGCGGGGGGAAAAAATTGCCGAAGCAATTAATGCCCTTGGCGAAGAGGGGTTAAAAGAGAAAATTGATGCTGTAATTCCGGGTACCGACGGAACATTGGAAGGATATATTGCATACCTTCTCTGGCACGAGGTGTTCCATCTAGGGCAGATAGACCTTATTAAAGCGGCCGCCGGTAAAGGGGGAATAAAATAAGGAGCGGAATAATGGGAGTGAATCTTAAAATATTCGAACGGTTCCCCGAATATGAAACGGAGCGGATACTTCTGCGCGATTTTAAGCATGAAGACCGTGCCGTGCTGTTGGAACTGCGCAGTAATAAAGAAGCGATGAAATATTTTGATAATTATCCCTTTGGCACGCTTGAAGAGGCGGATGAAAGAATTAAACTTCAAAAGGATGATTTTAACGAGAAGCGCGGAATTACATGGGCAATGGAAGAGAAAGAGACTGGAAGGTTTATGGGATATTTCGGTTTTTTTAATATGATGCTGCGCCACTGCCGCGCCGAAGCAGGGTATATGCTGCTGCCCCGTTTCTGGAATAAGGGATTTATGTCAGAGACATTTAAATTATTACTTCCTAATGAATTCGATGAAATGGGCTTCCATTCAGTTGAAGCGAATGTTAACCCGGCCAATACGGCATCAATTAAACTGCTTGAGAGTTTCGGTTTTAAAAGGGAAGCCTATTACAGGGAAAATTATTTCTTCGACGGGAAATTTCTCGATTCAGCAGTCTATTCGCTCCTGAGAGAAGACCTGATAATTAAGCAGGATAGAAAATAAAGCAGGATTGAAATTTTGAAGCTGATTATTTCTTAATCTTTCCTTTTATTGCCCCTGCAATTTTTGCCATTTCCTTTCTGAAAAGAAAAATTAAAAAAGCCGAATATATAATTAATAAGCCTGCCCCCGCCGCAATAAAATAAAGCATAGCTTTAGATGCGGAATTAACGGCATCGGCAAAAAACGGTTTAAGCAATTCCCGCGCGGCAATTCCAATCAATGCCGCCGCAGCTAACACAGAGAGTAATTTTGCCAGTTCATTAGCCGGGACAATAAATGTACGCCCGCGGGCCAGATAGAAAAGAAGAATTATATTGTTAAGCCATACAACGGCAACCCAGTTAACCGTAAGGGCTTTAATGCCCGGATAAAAATTTGTAAGAATTGTAAGCGATAATGCCTGAATTAAAACGAAGAAAAGATTTATTGCAATTAATTTGCGCGTGGCTTTCTTCGAAAAGAAAACATTGGCAATTACCGGGGCAAGAAGATAGGGTACAAGACCCAGTGAAAGTATTCTAAGCGACGAAGCCGTTTCGTACATATCGGAAAGGTTGAATTGCCCCCGTTTGAATACTATCTGTATTACCGGTTCGGTCATTGAATAAAATATAATGGCGAAGAAAGCGGAAGTAACAATTGAAATTTTAATTCCGTTAAGGGTTGAAGAGCGGAACTCCTCTTCGTCCCCGGCGGCGGCGGATTTAACCTGCACGGGCAGCAGCGCCGTGCTTATTGCAAAACTTAAAATTGTAAGGGGGAGCTGTAATATTTTCTGCGAGTACTGATAATGCGAAAAAGCCCCTCCGGGAAAAGAGTAGGCAAAATAGCGTTCGAGCAGGCCGAGCATGCTGGGGAATAGGGCATTAATGTAAATTAGGAATGCAATTGCGCCCCATCCTTTAAGTTTTAAATCCTTTCCCGTATCGGGGGCGGAATTGAATTCGCGGTCCCGCTTAAGAAGAATAAGCTGATAAGCGAGGAATGCGGCGCCCCCCGCCAGGAAACCGATTGGAATTGATATTATGCCCACGCTGCTGCGGAAGAGAATTAAGAAGAGAATTGAAAATACATTGAGGAATACAATCAGCCTGCCCGGATTTGTAAGCCGGCCCCTCATCTGAAGTAGCGCGGCCAATACTCCGCTTGCCGTTAGAAATGCGCCGAGGAAAAAGAATAACTGGGCCGATTTAATTATGGTCTCGTTTGCCTGAGGGGAATGGGAGTAAAACAAGGGTATTATATAACCGGCAAGGGGATAGAATAGGACTGCCGCGGCAAGGACAATAATGAATATTCTTAAACCAAGTTTATAAAGTTTTTTCTCATATCCCTCTTTCGATTTAACTTCGGCGGAATAGGCAAAAGCCCCCTGCAGAAAAGAGGCGTTGGCCGCCATGGCTATATCGAAGAGTATTAACGCGGTCAGGTAGGAGTCGGTTATGTCTGTTGCGCCGAAAGAAGATGCGATAAGCATCTCGCGCACGAACCCTAGCAGTCTGCCGAGCATTGCGAATATACTTAAGCCTATTAAAGAGGGGAGCCATTTTTTCATAATTAATTTAAAGCTCCCATATTGTTCAATTCATTTTTCATTTTCGCGAAGAAATTATTACTGCTGTATTTAAGCGCGTTTTCAATGCATTTATCTTTCATCGGGGCGGCCAGTGCGGGGGTTAGTTTGTTAACCGCCTCAATTAAATCATCGGCCGATGGATTTTCCTTTATTAAAATTCCTGTTTCGCCATCTATAATTGTCTCGGTAAGCCCCCCCTCTTTAACGCCTATTACGGGTTTGCCGGCGGACATAATTTCAATCTGCGTCATTCCGAAGTCTTCGTTAACCGGAATATAAATGCCGGCAAAACATTTGCCCACAAGCTCAAAAAGTCGCTCGTCTGTTACAAGCCCTTCGTAAATAACGTTTGTAAGTTTTCTTTGTTCAAGTTCTTTTTCAAGCCATGGGCGCAGCGGACCCGTTGAGCAGATTATAAGTTTTTTACCGGGCATACGTGAGAAAGCTTCTAATATAAGGGGAATTCTCTTGTTGTCGTCCAGACGGGCATAGGATAAATAATAATCCCCCTGCGAAATGAATTTGAATTTATCCACATTGATTGGAGGGTTGACTATAACAGCATCAACGCCGGTATAATCCAAAAGCCTTTTGCGCGTGTTGGCAGAGTTGGTAATTACGGAATCCATCTGCCTAAGGTCTTTAATGTACTGGCTTAGTACGAATTTACCCCCGATGCGGAAGAAGGGCCTTATAAGGGCGGGGACGTTATTTACAAAAACCTGGAACTGGTCTGTTAATTTACGCGGTGGAGTGTGGCAGTACATTACAAGCCGCGTGTTGTATCCTTTTCTTTTAATAATCTTTCTTAATCTTCTCTGCACGAACATAACGTTGCCGCTGAAGATTACCGTTTTATAATGCGCAAGCTGTTTAACCTTGGGCGAAAAAAGAAAAAAGTAAAGTCTTTTTAATATCCGGGTAATTGAGTTGTTTCCGTCTGAGTGGAAATAGTCGAAATTATAACGCGAATCGAAAAGCTCTTTTGAAAAATCGTCCTCTTTTCCCCTGCCGTAATTATTAAAATTAACCGAGGCCGAAAAGAGGTCGGCTTTGAACCTGTTTCTAAGTTCGAAAACGAGTTTTTCGCCCCCTCCTTTATGGTTAAAGAATGCATGGAAAACTGCTATGTCAGGTTTTTCTTTTAAGGTCATTAACAAGAAATAAATTATTCAACTGGCAAATTAAACCGATTTGAGGTAAAAAGAAAATGCAATGTAATAGAGGCGTTCTGTTAACACTAATTTAATTAGCCCATAAAGGGAGTAATTGTTATTTTCGTATGACGCAATAAACAGGGAATACCAAAAATGGGAGCTTCAAAATATGGCGATATGCCGGTAAACGATTTTAGGAAATTCGGGCACGAACTTGTTGATTTAATGGCCGATTATTTTGAAAACATAGAAAATTATCCGGTCCTCTCGCAGGTTCAGCCGGGGGATATTAAGAAACAGCTTGCCGCCGCGCCCCCCGAAGAGGGAGAGGATTTTAACGCTATAATGAATGATTTAAGCAAGGTAATTATGCCGGGGGTAACACACTGGAATCATCCTAATTTTCATGCATATTTTGCATCCACATCTTCGGCGCCCGGAATATTTGCCGATTTTGTGTCTAGCGCATTCAATGCTAACGGAATGCTCTGGAGAACCTGCCCCTCATCCACCGAGCTTGAAAGGCAGGTGCTTAACTGGCTAAGGGATATGATAGGGCTTGATGAAAGATTTTGGGGAATAGTTTACGATACCGCCTCGGTAAGCACAATGCACGCCATTGCCGCCGCAAGGGAAAACATAATGGAATATAAAGTGCGCGAAAAAGGAATGACCGGAAGCGGAATTCCTAAGCTGCGTCTTTATACTTCGGAACACGCGCATTCATCTATTGAAAAAGGGGTAATAGCGCTGGGACTGGGAATGGAAGGAACCAGGAAAATTAAGGCCGATAAGGATTTCAAGATGATTCCTTCGGAACTTGAAAAAGCGGTAATAGAAGATATACAAAACGGCTGGCTTCCGTTCTGCGTGGTGGCAACAATCGGCACCACATCAACAACCAGCTTCGATCCGGTTGACGAAATTGCCCCCATCTGCAAAAAATACAATCTATGGCTTCATATAGACGGCGCATACGGAGGCGTTGCCCCTATTGTTCCCGAAATGAAATATGTAATTAAAGGATGCGAACAGGCCGATTCGTTTGTTGTAAATCCGCATAAGTGGCTCTTCGTCCCGGTTGATTTGAGCGCGTTTTATACAACCAAGCCGGATGTGCTTAAAAGGGCTTTCAGCCTTGTAGCCGATTACCTAAAGACCGCCGAGGATTCCCAGGTGGAAAATCTTATGGATTACGGTGTCCAGCTGGGCAGGAGATTCCGCTCGCTTAAACTATGGTTTGTAATCCGCTATTTCGGAAGAAAAGGCTTGGAAGAAAGAATAAGGGAACATATAAGGCTTGCGCACGATTTTGCAGGTTGGATTGACGGCCATAAATATTTTGAAAGACTTGCCCCCGTTCCATTCAGCACTGTCTGCTTCAGGGCCGTGCCGCGGGATAATATGAATGCGGATGAAATTAACGAATTCAACGAAAAACTGATGAATGAAATTAATGCAGAGGGAAAAATATTTATTTCGCACACCAAACTTAACGGCGTATTTACATTGCGGTTTGTTGTTACCGGAATCCGTACCGGTGAAATTCATGTTGAAAAAGCCAAAGAAGTTTTTGATAATGCGCTTAGGAAATATTTAAAATAAATTAAAAGCATTATAAGGGGGAAATGCAAATGGAGGTTCTTAAAAAAGGCTCGAAAGGAAACGAAGTAGTTATACTTCAGGAGGCATTAAAGAACGCGGGATTCAACCCCGGCGCGGCAGACGGAGTATTCGGCGGCGCAACGCTTTCCGCCCTTATAGCATTCCAGAAAAGCAGTAATCTTCTTGCCGATGGCATTGCAGGGCCGAGGACTTTAACCGCCCTCGGAATTACGGACGACGATACATTAAATGACGAGCTTGATAAGTTTACGGTAGATATAGTAAAACAGATGTTTCCGCTGACACCGGTTAAAAACATTAAAGCCAATCTGCCCGTTGTGTTAAGCGGGCTAAGGGGCTATTCGCTTACAGATAAAACTATGGGGCTAATGGCTCTTGCAACTATAAGGGCCGAGACGGCGGGATTTGTTCCCATAAGTGAAATGGTTTCCAAATGGAACAGTTCACCGGGCGGGCATCCCTTCGACCTTTACGATAACCGCGCCGACCTTGGCAATACAGGGGCGCCGGACGGAGAGTCGTTTAAAGGGAGAGGATTTATTCAGCTTACAGGAAGAAGCAATTATAAAAAGTATGGCGGTTTGCTGGGGATGGGGGATGAGTTGATTAATAATCCCGGTTTGGCAAACGAGCCGGAGACCGCGGCAAAACTGCTCGCGTTGTTCCTTAAGGAAAAGGAACGTAAAATTAAGGAAGCGCTTATTGAAAAAAATTATAAAAGCGCGCGGCGTCTTGTGAACGGAGGCTCTTTCGGGCTGGCGGATTTTACCGAGGCATACAAGACCGGCGATAAGCTAATTACATAAGGAAGAATAAATGAACTACAAAACAACCAGAATGGAAAAAACAAAAAAGATAGCTCTTGTAGCACACGACAACAAAAAGCAGGATCTGCTTGAATGGGCAAAGTTCAACAGGCAGTCATTGGCAAAGCATCATCTTTACGCTACAGGAACTACGGGTAAAATGATTGAGAGCGAACTTGACGTACCTGTTACAAAATTAAAGAGCGGTCCTCTTGGTGGAGACCAGCAGCTGGGGGCAAAAATTTCAGACGGAGAGATTGATATACTTATTTTTTTCTGGGATCCTCTTGAACCTCAGCCTCACGACCCGGACGTTAAAGCTCTTTTAAGAATTGCCGTTGTATGGAATATACCTGTAGCGTGCGACCGCGCTTCGGCCGATTTTATTTTCTCATCGCATCTTATGGCAGAGGAATATTCATGGCGCGTGCCCGATTATTCCGAGCATACGAACAGGAGTATTTAAAGGCGTTATTGTTTTGGGGGTAAGAATTACCGCTTAAACCGTGCAATTGCCGGTTTCGCTTTATTTTAACGGTTTTTTTTGAATAATTCAACCTTAAGCCAATAAATAAATATTTTGTTTTTTGAATAAATCTTTATAAAGTTGTGTTAGAGAGCAGTTCGTTTCATTGCATTAAGACGTTACAAAAGCGTTCGGTGATTGTAAACGCGCTTTGCTTTCGGTTAAGTAATTTATTTATTCACGGAGGTTTTAATGGCAGAGCGTGAAACTGGTACCGTTAAGTGGTTTAACTCTACAAAAGGGTACGGTTTTGTAACTCGTGACAAGGGCGGCGATGTATTCGTTCACTTCTCATCTGTTCAGGGTGATGGATACCGCACACTGGAAGAAGGCCAGAAAGTTGAATTTACTGTTGTTGACGGCCAGAAGGGTCCCCAGGCTCATGAAGTAGCGGTTGTGAAATAATTTTTGTTTTGCAACGATAACGGCGACTCACTTTAAGAGCCGCCGTTTTTTTTATATAGAAGGAGTGTTATATGAGTTTAGCTGTTCTCGCTTATCCACAGTTATCCAGGGATTATTATAATTTTATTCAGGAATTCAGAAGCAAAAACGACCGGCATTTTCCCCTCTTCGAGCCCCATTTTACTTTCGTGTTTCCGGTATACGACATAAAGGAAAATGATTTTAAGGAGCATATAATTAAAACAGCCGCAAGGTTAAAGCCGGCCGAATTTACCCTTAACTGCGCAATTACGGTTAAAGATTTTTTCAGCGAATTCTGGGAAGTCTTCCTAGTGCCCGATAAAGGGAACAGCACCCTTATTAAGATGCACGACCTGCTTTATAAGGGGCTTTTAATCACCCATCTGCGTATAGACATACCCTTTATACCCCATATTAATATAGGGAGCGATGTGGACCCGTTCCACTGCATAAACCTTGCGGGAGAGCTTAATAATTCGGATATTTCAATAGCGGGAAGAATAGAGAAGCTTTCTATAGTGCGCATAGAGGAAAATAGTGTTGAAACCATTGAAGATATAGTTTTAAGGTAACAACTTTTTTAAACTGCATCCGTCTAAAAAATTGAAAAGGGGCCGGAAGCGGCAGGGAAAAATGAAAGCAATCAAAAAATATGTTAAGGCAGTTCCCCTTGAAGCATGGATGTGGATAGGAGCCCTTTTGTACCTTGTTTTCGTTAATCCTTATAAAACACAGTCCTTTACATTCTGCCCGTTTCATAATATGGGTATAGAGCATTGCCCGGGGTGCGGATTGGGCCGTTCAATATCGTTTATTTATCATGGGGATATAATCCATTCTTTCGGGGCGCATCCTCTCGGTATTTTTGCCTTAATTGTAATTATTTACAGAATAATAGATTTAATTAGAAATAAATATCAAACAAAACAAGGGGAGGTAAAAAATGCCTAATGTACTCGAAATTTTACCCGAAATTTACGGCGAAGAACAGATGTTCATAAGCAATATGATTAAGGAAATGGATGAGAAGCAGGCTTTTCAGTTCGCTAATATTTACAGAACCAGAAGACGCGACCCTCAGACCATATTGCTTGTAACTCTTGCCGGATTTGTAGGCTTTGCCGGAATACAGCGTTTTATGACTGATCAGATAGGGCTTGGCATTCTATATTTTCTTACCGCGGGGCTCTGCATTATTGGCACCATTGTGGATCTGGTTAATTATAAGAGAATCGCATTCGAATATAACCACCGCGAAGCTCAGCAGATTGCCATGATGATTAAAAACCTTTATTGAAGAATTTTGAAAATTACTGTAAAGATACCCGGCGCATGCCGGGTTCTTTTTTAATTGCCCGAAAGACGATTAATATAAAATCCCTTCCTTTCTATAATTCCCCGGTTATCGTTAAAAAATTCGAGTACGGCTTCGATGCCTATTACCTTGGTAATGCCGAATTTAATTGACTGCCTTTTTTCAACCGCAAAATCCCCTTTGTATGGGAGCTGTGGATTTATTTCAATATCGGGTTCTATTACAAGGGGCCTTAAAAGATATTCACTTTCGGCGGGAACCGAGCGCACCAGGCCGACAAGCTCAAAATTAGGCACCCCGTCCCTTATGGCAAGCACCGCGCCCCCCGAAAAACCGCGGTTAAAGACGGCATCAATAAGAAAAGACTTTCCCCCTTCACGGTCGGGGCTGCTTACTATGCCCTTCGAAATCATTTTATAGTTCATCGGAAAACCGAACACATAAACAAAGTCCCCCCATTCAAGTTCGCGCGCGCGCCCTATGGGATATGAAAACTCCGGTATGTTAAAATTGGAATTGACCGAGTTGAGGGTCTTGCCTATAAGTGCAATATCGTTTTTCACATCCATAACAAGAATTTCGACAAAGCCCCGTTCGGGTATATCGGGTACAAAGTTGGACTGGCTGACCTTGACTGAGATGCTTTGAATGAATGGCGAAAGCGCGCCTCCTTCCTTATAGTAATAAGTAATTACGGTATCGGGGAAGTTAACTACATGCGCGCAGGTTAATAGGGCAATATGGCGCCCCTGAGAATGAATTACTATTGCAGTACCCGAAGAGGTGTTATTATAATAAATGGTTCTTGAAGCTTTCGATTTCAAATCGGTTTTTTTAATATCGGCCGCGGTGAATTTCATCTCTTCATCAAAAATGTAGCTGTTATAATAGCCAATGGATGTTACCAGCTTAATTGAGCGGCTGATTTCCTCGAGCTGTTTTGAAGAGGAGCGGTATGGAAATTCGCTGTCGTATCTGCCGTCGGATAGAGGGGAGAGAGAAGACTGGCTCGCCGGATAGGTTCCGCACGCGGCAAGAAGCGGAACAATTAATAGAGCCGGTAATGCAATGAACCTTAATTTTATTTTCATTTGCCGCCCCCTTGCCATTACTGATGAAATATAAATTAATCTCTGCTTTAAAGCATCCTTTTTATTTCAATTATACCGAGGCTAAAATCATTGAAACAACAAACATTATTAACAATAAAACAAGAAAGAACAATTTCCTCCTCACTGCAGTTTTCCCCCTGTTGTTAATCATTTAGACGATTTAAAAATCAGTCTGTTTTATTCTGCCGGTTTCCTCCGTTTAATTGACTGTTTAAACTTATTTACGAAATGAAGGAGTGAAAAGGCAAAAATTGTTCTCTTTAAAGGAATTTTGAAGGTAAAAAGGGGGTGTGCATGGCATAAAAAAGGGGCTTTTAAGCCCCTTTTTAATCAATATTATTTCTGTATTATTGCTTTTCGGGAAGTTTTTTAAAGAGCATTTCGGTAAATATAAAATCGGGCGAGCAAGGTACTTCCATGGATAACTGCTTTACGCTTCCGTCAAAATTCAAATCGAGTTTAATCCACCCGCGCGTTAAAAATTCCTCATCCCAGTCAATTGTAAATGTGTCGTTTTGCCAATGCTTTAGCTCCCCTTTAAATGTTTTTGAATGAAGCATTTCAAGGTAAAGGTTATCACCGTTAATTGACACTTTTACATCCCCATACATAGGGTCTTCATACAATCCCGTATATTTTTCAAGAGGGAGCGAAGGTTTAGTGCCGGGCACGCGCAGTTTCTCCCTTTTGGCATATTCGGCCTTTATCATGTTGTCTGTATTTCCTTTCATCGGAAGGAGCCTCTTGCTCCAGTCGGTAGTAGAGCCGCCGAGGAATTCGTCAAGTATCTTATATTTGGCAACATTAATAAATCCAACATCCATATTGGTAAGCACAACAAGCCCGAGTTTTTCTTCAGGCACAAGGCACACTTCCGAAATCATTCCGGGCATTCCGCCGCTATGGTCAACAATCTTTTTCCCTTTGTAATAATTAATAAACCATCCCAATCCGTAATTTCCGTTCCCCATGGCCATCTGGTTCTGCCACATTTCGTTAATGGTGCGCGCCGCAATTAACCTTTTTCCGTTGTACACCCCGTTGCCAAGCTGAAGCCTTATCCATTGGGCCACTTCGGCAACGCTCGAGTTGATTGCCGCGGCGGGGGCTACGTTATCAACGGGATAATATCCTATAACCGAAACCTTTCCTCCGCGGAACTGGTGCGCGCTTGCAATATTATCCATCTTTTCCATATCGCTTATATGGGTAACGCTCCGTTTCATTCCGAGGGGCTCGAAAATCCGGGCTTTAATAAAATCGTCCCAAGAGGTATCTGTAACGGCCGGAATAATTTCCCCCGCGGCGCTGAACATAATGTTCTGGTAGCCGAACCTGCTTCTGAAGCTTGAAGTCGGTTTTAAATAGCGCGCCCTTCTAATAACTTCCTTCCTGCTGTAATCGGAGCCGAGCCATAAAATATCGCCGCTGAAAGTCTCCAGTCCGCTCCGGTGGGTAATAAGGTCTTTAATCATCATTTCCCTTGTAACCCAGTAATCGTACATCTGAAAATCTTTTAAATAATCGGTTACTTTGTCGTTCCAGGTTATTTTACCTTCGTCTACAAGCATGCCAAGCGCGGCGGTCGTAAAAGCCTTTGTGCATGAAGCTATAACGAAAAGGGTGTTTTCGTCAACCGCGCCCCCCTTGTTCAAATCCCTTACTCCGTATCCTTTCGCAAATATCACCGAATCGTTTTTAACTATAGCTACGGCAACGCCGGGCATCTGCCAGTCTTTTACCGCGTTGGCAAGATAGTCGTCAATTTCCTTTACTTTACTGTTTTGCGCAGGCAGAGCATAAACAAAAAGCATAAGCAAAAGCAGAATGAAAGCGGATTGCTTTTTAATCATATTATTCTCCAAATAAGTTAATAGGTTTTAATTTCTTTTGTAACGCCCCATTAGACGCCCTTCGGCCAAAATATGTTTGTCAATCATCTTAAGGATATCCTTTTTAAAGGCGCCCGGTTCAATTTTAAGCAGAGTATCTACTGCATACAATTTGAAATAATAGCGGTGGGTTCCCGAAGGGGGGCAGGGGCCTCCGTATCCGGTTTTGCCGAAATCATTCGTTCCCTGCATCATTCCGTCGGGGAATTTTTTGTCGTGCGGAATATTCTCTTTAAGTCCATTTGCATCGGGGGGAATATTATACACAACCCAGTGCACCCAGGTGCCGGCGGGGGCATCCGGGTCATCGGCAATTAATACAACCGATTTTGCGCCTGCAGGAACGCCGGACCATTTCAATGCGGGGGATATATTTTCCCCGCCGCACGTATATTTAGAGGGGATTAATTCCCCGTTCTTAAATGCGGAACTGTCAATTTTTATTTCCATTTTCTTTCCTTTCCCCATTGCCTGCGGAAACAAAGGCGCGGCAATTATAAACGCCGCAAGAAACATAATAAATCTGGACATAAGAATTTCTCCCGCTGAATGATTTTTATAATGGTGTTAAACCCTCACCGGCGCATAATACTGGACATATTAATCCCTCTCAGCAAAAATGTACAGAAACCGGCAGAGTATTTAAGCCCAATCTCATACTGCAGAAGAATATTCAACTTTCTGACTAAAAGCAAAGGGATATTTCCTCATTATGATATTGCCTATAGTTTCGGCAACTTCTTCAAAGCCCATCAGGTAAGTATTAAGAACAAGATGATAGTTCTTCGGGTCTTCAATATCCTTATGGAAATATTTCTTCAGAAATTCTTTTCTGACTTTGTCTTCCCTTTCAATAAAATGTGCGGCATCGCGGCGTGTCATTTTGTAAAGCTGCTGTGCGTTGCTTATCCTGAATTTAACGGGGGCTACAAGTCGGACATGGAATGAATTCTTCAGTTCGGAGGTGATTACGTTCCCTCCTCGTCCAATTATAATGACATTTCCGTATTGGGCAAGCTGAAGGATAGTCTGCGATGTTTTATGAAGCAGTTTTAAATTTGAAGGGTGGATTTTAAGAATTTCTGAGAACATCGAATCGATGGAAGAGGGTCTTTCATTTTCGAGATAAGACCTGAAGTGAGACGGAAGGTCGTGGTCGGCAATTACCCTTTCAATCAGGTTTTTATCGAAATATGCCCAGTTGCTGTAATGAGGAGTAGAAAAGTGAGAAAGAAAATCGATTA
Organism: bacterium; assembly: GCA_027398005.1. GTDB lineage: Bacteria > Bacteroidota > Ignavibacteria > Ignavibacteriales > Melioribacteraceae > JAEXUB01. Next base: position 2,476 of record DAHYUM010000043.1, on the reverse strand, counting down.
GGAGTTCGCAGATTTTTTCGGCGCCTATTCCGGTTTCCCTCGAAATGGTTATGCAGGGGCCGGGATTGATTTTTCTAATCTGAACTATCGGATCAAACTCCGACGCTGTGTGCGTCTCAATATAAAGACGCGCTTTTTCGTAAGAGCCTAATACTTTCATATTTCCTCCGCATTAGTTATCTACAAATAACTTCCGCTTATAGAAAGGAGAAAGTTTCTAGCATTTCTAAGCTGAATGATATTTACAAAAATTCTATAATTAAGTCAATCGGAATAATGATGTTAAATATGATAAGGGGTGTTGTTACGAAAAAGGATAAAAAAAAGCCCCCTAAAGGGGGCTTTTTATTGGTCGCAACGCTTAATTTACTTTTTCAAGTTTTGTATCGTTGGCAAAATTCCATATTGCCAAAAAGCCGACTTTAATAATGTTTGTCATCTTGTTTATATCAACTTTATCAACTGTATCGGTAGGCTGGTGGTAGTCTTCGTGCATTGCGGCCATAAAGCCGTAAACCGGAATATCTTTCATTGCGAATGACTGGAAATCGGAACCCCCCGTAGGACGTACTGAAGGCCTGAAACTTAACTCAAGGCCGATATTGTAATCCTTGTTTGCCTTTTCAACCACTTCCTTAAGAGCTGGATATTTTTCGGAATACTGAATTCCCACCTGCACACCGGCGGTATCGGCAGGCACGTTTCTCGAAATCATATCGTAATTAAGGTTCAGCTTAATGTTTTCAATTGGGGTGAATTTGGATACGAAATACTGCGAGCCGAATAATCCTTTTTCTTCCCCTGTCCATGCCGCAAAAATAATTGTCTTTTTAGGTTTAACGCCTGTAGCGGCAACTGCCTTTGCAATTGTAAGCATTCCAATGGTGCCGGAACCGTTATCGTCGGCGCCGTTCCAAATATAACCCTGATAAGCGCCAAGGTGATCGTAATGGCCTCCTACAACTACTACTTCATTAGGGTTCTCACCTTCAATCATTCCAAGGACGTTTCTTCCCTGAACAATTTTCGATTTTACGCTTGTCTTGATGTAAATCGATTTCCCCTTAATTTCCCTTGAAGCCGGTTTCATTTTTGCGTTTACGTTCTTTTCAAATTCGGCAATATCAATGCCGCTGTTCTTAAGAATTTCATGCGATACTTTAGGGCTTACTGTAAAAGTATTCATGCCTAACTGCAATGTATCAACCGGAAGGCTTAAACGGTGCTGGTTACCCTGAAGCCTTGTTTCCCCTTCGTAATAAGGAAGGTTATAGCGGAAAGGAATATTGGTCGGCTGTCCCATCTGTCCCCCTCTGCCCCTGAAGTTTCCGGCCTGCGAAGCGGCAAGAGTTGAAGGAAGTTCGATAACCCCAATTGCGCCAAGTTTCTGCGCAATTTCATTTTTGCTTCTGTTCAAAGCCTGGCGGGTCTGCATATTGCCTAGATCCAATTTTTTATAAATTTCTGAATTAGGATCGGATGCCCCCGGAATGCCTGAAATTCTTACGATGATTTTTCCTTTAACGTCTATCCCCTTAAAATCATCATATTTAATATCGTCGTTTTTAAATCCATAGCCTACGAATACGAGAGGGGCCGTATATTCAACTCCAACGGGAGAAGCCTGCAGCGAAAAATCGGTGCCGTAGGTAAAATAAATTCTTTTTTCGGTATTCCCCTCTTTTTCGGTAAGTGCAAATAACTGTTCTCCCGAACCCGGCTCGGTTTCGATAAAATTTATGTTCTGGTAATAAGTTCTTGAAGGCTGAAACTGAGGTCTCTGGCCTCTCTGCGGGCTTGCAGTTCTTCTTCCCGAAAAAGCCGGCATTGCAAAATCCCCCGCTGGTTTAATGCCGTAAACTTTAAACATGCTGGCAATGTAATCTGCCGCCATAAACTCCCCTTTGGTGGTGGCTTCGCGCCCTTCCATCCAGTCGGAAGATAAAAATTCAAGCTGTCCCTGAACGGCTTCCTTTGTAATTGCGGCTAATCCTTTTTCAACCGGATTGCTCTGCGCCTGTATAGACGTAAAGGAAACTATAAACAGAAATAGTACTATAGAAAGTTTTTTTGTATTCATGAAACAACACCCCTATGTTATTGTGTGAATTCTGGTTTAACCTAAGTTTGACAGTTTTTTGAACGGAATGGTTTAAATATTCAACGAACTGAAAAAATTAAGACTTTAACCCTTTCCCGTGCAGATAAAGCTGAATTGATATAATAATGTTATGATATAAAATATAGAATACCGGACCCAGCGCCGTAAGGGGATTGATGAATGTAAGGGCAATCCATACGGTTAGCGAGTTGTTCTTTTGCCCCAGGGACTGCATAGCCTCCTGTTTTAAAGTATAAAACGAGTCTGCATAAGCGCGGACGCCAAAATTAAAACCTGTTATCGTTATAATAAAAAATAAAGCTACGGAAATTATGATACCTAAATATCTCATAAATAGCTCTCCTTATATAATTT
>DAHYUM010000042.1 GCA_027398005.1 bacterium | reverse complement strand
TTAAATCAGTTGAAAATGCTTTGAAGACAGCAGAAAAAATTGGTTATCCAGTTATGGTTCGCTCTGGATTTTCTCTAGGTGGACAAGGATCAGGAATTGCCACAAATGAAAAGGAATTAAAAGAAATTGTTGATGTGCTTCTTTACCGGGAAGTTCAGAAATCGATTGTAACGGTAATACTTAACCAGCTTAAGAAATATAAAAGTGTCTTAAATACCGATAACCTCGATTCATATGTGCTATCGAGCATTTCATCCTTAATACCAACAACCGCGTTCGAATTGAAGAAGAGGGGAACACCCAAAATAGTATCGCTCGTGGGTCCAACCGGGGTAGGTAAAACCACATGCATAGCAAAACTGGCTGTTATATCTAAAATTCTTCAGAATCTGGATGTGGGATTAATCTCAATTGATACCTACCGTTTAGGAGCCATTGACCAGTTGAGAACATTTTCGGAAATAAGCGATATTGAGCTGTTGGTAGCCTATGAACCGGCCGAAATGCATGACCTGATTAAGAAGTTGAAGAAAAAAGATATAATCTTTATAGATACCGCAGGAAGAAGCCAGAAAAACGCGGCCAATCTTGAAAAGACCAAGGAATTTCTTGACGCCGCAGGAACGCACGATTCATTCCTTGTTCTCAGCGCTACTAATTCATCAAAAAACCTTATCGATGTAGCTGAACGTTTCAAAGTTTTCAATTACAATTCTATTATGTTCACAAAAATTGACGAAGCTGTTTCGTACGGCAATATTCTTAATGCCGCAGTTGCTACAAATATCCCGATAACTTTCTTAACCAACGGGCAAATAATACCGGACGACATAATATCGGCCGATTCCGATTTTATTGCCAAAATGATTCTGACCGGGAAAGTCAATCAATGATAGGTCAGATTGACAGGGTAATAGAACTCCAGCGGATGAGCCGTCCGGGTACCGCAAAGAAAAAGCCTAAGATATTTTCATTTGCAAGCGGCAAAGGGGGCACAGGTAAAACCGTGCTTGCGCTTAATATTGCCTATTCGCTTGCAAAGCAGAATAAGAAAGTACTTCTTGTCGATCTCGACTCGAATCTTTCGAATGTTGATATTATGCTTAATATTATAGCCCAGAAGACTCTAGGAGATTTTTACACATCGCGCCGCATGCTTGACGACCTTATTACAGAGTACGAACCGAATCTTCATATAATTTTCGGCGATTCGGGGCAGGTTGAATATCCTCTGCCGAAGGTTGAACTGGTTAATTATTTTTTCAGACAGATAGAGAAGATTGAAGAGAATTACGATTATATTTTCCTCGATACAGCAGCCGGTGCCAATGACAACCTGCTTAAAATTCTCACATCGTCCGATTTTGTTGTAATGGTAACCAACCCCGAGCCAACGGCAGTAATGGATGCCTACGTAGTTCTCAAATTTTTAAAAAGCCGCGGCTGCAAATCGGAAAAACATGTAATTGTAAACAAGACATTCGAGAAAGAGGATGGCGAAATAACATTCAACAATCTTCTTACCGCCGCAGGGCATTTTTTAAATGAGAAAGTCTCCTTTATGGGGGCGGTCTCTTTTTCCTCCGAAATCACCAAATCAATCATGTCGCAATCGCTTCTTCTTAAGACGCGTCCCGAATCGAAACCCTCAAAGCAGATAAGCCGGCTGAGCAAAAAGTTTATTGAAATCGCTCATATGGCTAATATTCGCCAAGGTTTATAACCGTCACCACTTAAAACCCCTTAAAAAAGCTTAAAAACAGCCATTTTTAGGCCACCCCGGAATAGAGGGCGTTGGTATAATAGTTGAAAAATATATAATAAAAATGGATGCAAATGAACAAAATTGTACTAAATATCGGGCTTTTATCATTCTTCCTCTCTTTAATCTATTTCAGCCAGAGGGGGTTGGTTTTGGAAGATATAATTCTGCGGTCATTTGCTGTTTTCGTAATTCTCACCATTTTGCTCGGAATTCTCGCTTTGCTGTTCCTGAAAGCAATTAACAAAAGTTCACAGAAAAAAAGTGAAAACTTAGCAAACATAGGTAGGAAATAGGTATGGATACCGCACAGCTTTGGAGCACTTACAAAACGAAACCGACCGCAAATCTGAAAAAACAGATTATGATGAACTACACCAATCTGGTGCATTATGTCATTCATAATTCCAGGTTTATAAATCTCGAAATTCTTGATGACCGGGATTATTTCCAGTTCGGTGTTGAAGGATTGAGCGAGGCGATTGACCGTTTTGATCCCGATTACGGTACAAAATTCGAAACTTACGCAATACAGCGTATAAGGGGTAAAATTATTGACGAATTGCGTAAAGTGCAGGTCAAACCAAGGTTAGCAACATCAGATAAAATTGATGAATTCCAGTATTCAATCGTATCACTAAATAAAGCTGTTGATGGTGAAGACGGTTATATGCTTTACGAAACTATTCCTGATGATACCGAGGTGCAGGATAAAACAACCGAAAAAACTGAAATGAAGGAGCTTCTTAAGGAAGCTATTAGAAATCTTGATGAAAGGGACAGGCTCATTCTCAGTTTATACTACTACGAAGAATTAAGCTATAAGGAAATATCCAAAATTCTCAATATTACCGTTTCGCGAATTTCTCAGATCCACACAAAAATTTTAGACACATTAAAAAACAAACTACATCACGTAAATGGATAATCAAGTGGCCGAACTCGAAAAAATTCGGGAAAGAAAAATCAACAACCTGATGAGCATCCGTAATCTGCCTTCAATTCCTGTTGTAATGTTCGAAGTTACTAAATTGCTCGAAAATCCGAAGACTAACGCAAACGACCTGGGAAAAGTAATAAGCATGGACCAGGGGCTTGTAGCTAAAATTCTTACTGTTGCCAACTCTCCCTTATACGGCTTGCCAAGAAGGGTTTCAACTATCGAATTTGCAATCGTCATTCTCGGGTTCGAGCATATTAAGAATATTGTAATAGCTCTTTCGATGATTGAAGCATTCAAGGGGAATGAGGAAAAAGGGCTCGACCGTAAAAACTACTGGCTCCATTCACTTGTTACGGCTTTTGCCGCAAAGAGAATTGCCGATGACTTCAGATACAGGAAATCGGGGGAGGCTTTTACGGCCGGATTACTGCACGACCTAGGGATTTCGGTTATTCAGCGTTTCTTTAATGCCGATTTTCTAAAAATTACAGATTATGTTAAAGAAAACAACTGCGATTATCTTACCGCCGAAAAACAGATTCTTGGTATAGACCATCAGGATATAGGGCAGTTCCTGATTGAAAAATGGAATCTTCCGCCGGTGCTTGGCGACGTAATTGTAAATCATCATACCCCGGAGAAAGCTGAAAACAAACAGCTTACGGCAATTATTACGCTTGCCGATTATATGACCCAGAAGCTTGATACCGGGGCATATTACTGGGATGCCGGAATGCAGTTGAATCCTTTTATTCTTGAAACCTTCAAGTTTACAGATGAAGACAAGCTGGATAGTTACATTGCGGGCTACCAGGAATTATTCTTAAGTCAAATTGAATTATTAGAAATATAAAGCGGGACCGAATATGCAAACACTAACGCCTGAACAAAGAGTGAAAAGAGAAAAAACCGAACTGGTTTTAACCAAAATTCTCAATATTCCACCAATTCCGAATATTATGACGGAAGTAATTAAACTGATCGATTCAAAAAAGGCAACCTCGTTCGAATTGAACAAAATCATTTCGAAAGACCAGGGGCTTGTTACCAAAATTTTGACAATTGCCAACTCCCCTTTATACGGCCTTCAGAGAAAAGTAACAACACTCGATTTCGCTATTCTAATTTTAGGTTACAGCGAACTTCGCAATATAGTTTCCACTCTTGCGATGATCGAATCGTTTAAGAACAAAACGGATAAATACCTCGATCAGAAAGAATTTTGGCTCCATTCCTACCTTACCGGCAGCGCGGCAAAAAGGCTTGCCGAAGATCTCGGGCTCGCCAACAGCGGCGAATCGTTTATTGCAGGCTTCCTGCACGATGTGGGCATTTCAGTGCTTCACCGCTATTTCCATACCAATTTTATATCAATCTGCGAAATGGTTGAAAAGGAAGGAGTTTCCTACCATCATGCCGAATTGGAAACTTTGGGCATGACGCACGCAGAAATAGGGCATATATTGCTTGAAAAATGGAATTTCCCTCACGAATTGTGCGACGCAATACTTTCGCACGAAGATCCTTCGGAAGGCAAATATACTCCATTCCTACCGGCTATAGTTCATCTGGCCGATTATATGACCAAGCACCTTCGCATAGGCTACTTTGAATGGGATAAGGACCTTCAGTTCGAGGAAGAATCGATGAAGACTCTCCGTTTCCCGAATATGGAGAAGGTTGAAGAATTTATTAACGGGTACCAAAACTTATTTGTTACACAGACAGAAACAGTAAGGTTCTTAAGTTGAGAGTAATCAAAACAAATACATTGAGCTACGAGACTTTTTACGAGTCTCTTAAATATCTGGCCCAGGCCGACCCGGGTAAGAGCGAACTGAAATTATTGAAAACCGAAGCCATTCAGAGCAACGGCAACATGCTCGAAAAATACGCCCATTTCTTCCAGAACCTTCTTGCATTCACCAATTACCTGAATGAAAAGAACAGGATTGAAGATGTTTTAAGCGGGCTTAAAACGGCTTTAAGGCATCAGCTTACATTAAAGGAAACCACTCTATTCCTTTTTAACGATAGCCCGAATAAGCTTGTTCCTCTCGATTCTTCGGCCGACGAAAAAATTGTACATTTTGTAAACTATGCACTCAAAGAGGGAATGCTCGAGAAAATTTTCCAGAAAAATGTACTCACATTCATTCTTAACAGCAAAAACACTGGAAACGGGGGTGCGAATTTAAATTTCATTTTCGTGCCAATTAGCGAAAACAATAAAAAGAAGGGCATACTTCTTATCCAGACACCTATTACTTCGTTCGACGAGGGTACTCTTGAATACGGTTCGGTTAAAGTGATTTTGGGTGTTGCCATTCAGAAAATAAGCTCTTTGTTAAAAAGCAACGAACTTAACGAAGTTTACCACGACCTCCAGGTTTACCAGTCCAAATTGCAGAACGACTATAAATTATCCGCAATAGGTGAATTGACTTCGGGCATTGTTGAAGATATTATGAACCCTCTGCAGGTTATTCTTACCTATGCCGATATGATTCAGAACGAACATAACCTTTCCGATAACGGAATGGTTGAGAATATAAAACAGCAGATTAAGAAAATTGAAGTAATAATTAACAGGCTTGTTAAGTTTGCCAGTCTTAATAACGATAAACCGAAAATTGCACCTTGCAGCATGAACGACCTGATTTCGGAGTTTTATAATATTATCAACTCCTCGTTAAAGACTAAAAAATACGAGTGCGTTCTCGATTTTGAGAGCAACATACCATCCATAGCGGCAAACAAGGATTTATTCAACCAGCTTTTAATAAATGTATTCGGTCTTCTGAACCCGAGTTCCGCAACAGGCGGCGGAATTCTGGTTCAGACCAAGCTGATGCAGGAAAAAGTAGCGGTTAAAATTTTCACTACCGATTGCGTAAAGGCATTTCTCGACGGAAGATTAACCCCCGAAGAGGAATTATCGGTAAGGATGATAAACAACATAATGAAGAAATTTGACGGCAATGTAATGTACGAGGCAAATGAAACATCCGGCTCGTCTGTTACACTGTTATTTCCGTTAAAAAGGAAGATGGCATTATGAAAAAAGTGATTCTACTTGTTTTCGTTTTTTCGGCGGCGCTCTTTGCGCAGACGCAGGATAGCGTGGATGTAAGGGCTATAATCCAGAAACAGATTGATGCCGCGAGGGAACGGGACAGGGTTGAAAAGGTAAAAGCCGATTCGCTTGAAAGAGTTAAAAATTTATTTGGCCCTCAGGAACCGGCAGTAATTGAAGAACCGGTAGTATTCGGCCCAATGCCCGAAATTTTCGGACCCGAAGAACCGAAAGTCGATGTTAATGTGCTGGCCAATGCAAATATTATTAATGCCAAACCGGAAAAGGCGAATACAATCCAGAATATAGTCTCGGCACCGGTATCTACGGCAGTTGAAAAACAGAAATCTTCTTTAATAGAATACTGGAAATATTATTTTCTTGCTTCTTTTGCCGCGGCGGCGCTCGGTTTTGTGTTTATTAGAAGAAAAATTTTAAGCAGACCCGATAAGAAGGAAAAACAAATTAAAAACAATATAAGAATTATAAGGGAAGAAGGACTGGTAAAACGGGAACAGCCGGAACTTAAATCGGTTCGTTCAAAACTTCTCAATTCGCCCGTAATTCTAAATAACCATGGTAAACCCCTTGCCGAAGTTGCAAAGGAACTTAACATCGCTCAGGGGGAAATTATCCTTGCGGCCAAAATTAAATCGTACGAACTGGCCAAGGACGATAAAAGCAAATGGTATTTAAACTGAGGAAGCTATGATTAAAGGTATATATACCGCGGCGCGCGGACTTGAATACAGGCTTAAGAATATTGAAACGGTTGCAAACAACCTGGCAAACATAAATTCTACCGGATATAAGAAAGAGGGGGATTTTCAGCAGATTATTAATGCCGCCGGAAAGACCGAGACCAGGCAGGTTACCGATTTTTCGAACGGCAATTTTGTCGAATCGGGGAATCCGCTTGACCTGGCTATTAAAGGGGAAGGCTTCTTCGAAGTACAGACCGATAACGGGGTCGAACTTTCGCGCAACGGTCGGTTTACAATTTCGGAAAACGGATTTCTGGTGGATGCCAACGGCGATAAGGTTTTAGGGGCGCGGGGAGAAATTAACCTTTCGAGCTACATGCTTAACAAAGACCAGAAAGTGGAAATTTCAAGAACCGGCGAAATCAGGATTGGCGATGAAATTGTGGATAATATTAAAATAGCCACGGTTGAAGACCCTCAATCCCTGCAGAAAACAGGCGGAGGAAACTATTACGACCCGAACCAGGAATATATTCCCGCACCCGAAGATAAGTTCGAACTCCTTTCGGGGTATGTAGAGGAATCGAACGTAAACCCGATTTACGAAATGCAGAAAATGATTGAAATAAATAAGGATTATGAAGCAGCCCAGAAAATTATTAATACTATTGACGCTTCTCTTGCCAAATTAAGTGAAATTGGAAAAGTTTAATAAGGAGTAATGAAATGTCAACCAGAGCATTAAGAACCGCAGCTTCAGGAATGTACGCTCAACAGCTGAATATAGAAATTATCTCGAACAACATGGCCAACATGAATACTACCGGCTTTAAGAAAAACAAAGCCGAGTTTCAGGATTTAATGTATCAGGATGTAGCTTTAAACCCGATTACAACCAAAACGCCTGGAGTTCAGGAAGCGCCTACCGATACAATTCAAATTGGTACCGGCGTTCAGCCAGCAAGTTCGCAGAAAAATTTTACGCAGGGGGATATCGTTTCTACCGGAAATCAGTACGATTTAGCCATTTCGGGGGACGGATTTTTCCAGCTTAAGAAACCTGACGGAAGCCTTGTTTATACAAGGGACGGTTCGTTTAAGGTAAATGCCGACGGAAAACTTGTTTCATCCAACGGATGTTTTGTAGAGCCGGAAATTGTTCTCGGTTCGGATGTTCAGGCGGTAAATATTTCTAAGGACGGCGTTGTTGAAGTAATCGATTCTACAGGCAAATCAAGCGTTGTCGGAGATATTCAGCTGGCCCGTTTTATGAATCCGGGCGGATTAACAGCACTTGGCGATAACCTTTATGCCGAAACCGGTTATTCGGGAACTGCGGTATTAGGAACCCCGGCATCAAACGGTTTCGGTGCGCTTGAACAGACTTACCTTGAATCTTCGAACGTTGATGTGGTTGAAGAAATGGTTGCAATGATTGCCGCACAGCGCGCTTACGAAATAAATTCTAAAACGGTGCAGACCGTCGAAAATATGATGAGTATTGCTAACAATTTAAAACGGACATAACAGCAATGTTATTGCTTTTATTACATATTTTTTCTTTCATTTTCCAGGCACCCGATAAACTGAACGAAAACCTGGACCGCTATCTTGTAAAAGAATTGCCCGGATATGAAAAAATTGAATTCAAAGTTGAAAAAATGCCTGCCGATTTTAAGAAAATCGATATTCAGGAAGATTCCCGTTTCAACTTAAACGGAAGTACCGCTTATGTGCCGGTTAAGGTCACATATAAGGATAACCATGTTACACAGACTTTCCTTACGCTTAATGTCAAACTATACAAATCGGTTTTTGTGGCTAAGGATAGAATTGACCGTAAAAAATTCCTTGGCGAATCCGATTTTGACATCAGGCTGGTTGATGTGGCCGGTATTAGAGGAAAGCTTGTCTCTCTTGATGAGAAAATTAATAATTTCCGTTCTAAAACATTCATCCGCAAGGACGATGTTCTTACCGATGACCTGATTGAAAGAATTCCCGCTATTCTGGCAGGGGACAGGGTTAAGGCTTATTTCGTAAACGGAAATGTTTCTATCGATTTCTTTGTTAATGCGCGTCAGGATGGTGTTGAAGGGGATGTTATTAGAGTTGTTACCCCCGATAACAGGCAGTTTAAAGCCAAAATTATCGATTCTAAAAATGTAATTATCAACGAGTAATAAAATGAAGATAAAGATTTTTGTAACCGTAATGCTTTTAGCTTCGGCTGTTTTTGCGCAGGACCTGCGCCAGAACGCCGTTATGTCCCTCTTCTCCGATCAGAAAGCTATACAGGTGGGTGACGCTATAACAATTATAATTGTTGAAGCATCGCAGGCCTCAAACGACGCTACAACAACAACCGGGCGGAGCAGTACAATTTCGGTTGATGCCAGCGGAACCGTTAACAACAAGGCTATTCCCGGTATTAATGGGGGGGTAGGTACAAAGAACGATTTCTCGGGTTCCGGCTCTACAAAAACAACCGGAATGATACAGACTAAATTAAGCGCTATGATAGATTCAGTTTACGCTAACGGCAACCTTAGAATTAAAGGAAGCAGAAAAATTGTTATTAATGGAGAAGAGCAGACAATTACAATTACCGGTATAGTAAGGCCTTCGGATATTATGTCGAACAATACAGTATTCTCCACAAATATTTCGGAAGCAGAAATTGTTTTTGCCGGAGACGGCGCAATTGCAAGTTCGCAGAAACCCGGGTTATTTACCAAAATATTTCATTGGCTCTTTTGAGGTACGGCTATGAAAAACTTTTATAAATCATTTTTATTCTTCTTTCTAAGCTGTTCGCTCCTCTTCGGGCAGAGAATTAAGGATATTGCCTATTTTAACGGTGAGAGCAACGAACAGATTATTGGTTACGGTTTAGTAATAGGTCTTTCGGGAACCGGGGACAGCTACCGCACAGCTTTTACAATGCAGTCAATTTCGAGTATGCTTAAGCGTTTCGGTATCACGGTATCGCAGGATGAGGTAAAAACCAGAAACGTTGCAGCGGTTGTGGTTACTGCCACATTGAATAACCAATACAAACAGGGAGCCACTTTTGATGTTAATGTCTCTTCCCTTGGCGATGCGACAAGTCTTCAGGGGGGTACTTTATTATATACGCCTCTATCAAAACCGCAGGATGGGATTGTATATGCTACTGCACAGGGGCCTATTTCGGTAGGCGGATACGATTTTGCCACCTCTACAGGGAACAGGATTTCGAAGAATCCCACTACAACGGGCAGAGTGCCAAGAGGGGGTTCGCTTGTTAATTCCCTGCATATGGGGGATACACAGAACAACCAGATTATAGTCTATCTTAAAAACCCCGATTTTACAACTGCAAACAACGTAGTTAACGCAATAAATGCAAAATTCAGCAATGCGGCAAAAGCAACTGACGCAACTGAAATTCAGGTGGCAGTACCGCAGGATAAACAGGCAAATTTAATCGCTTTTATGTCGGAACTTGAATCGATTCCGGTTCAGACAGACGTAGCCGCCAAGGTTGTATTGAATGAAAGGACCGGAACTGTTGTAGCCGGAAGCAATGTAGTAATACTGCCTGCTACAATAACGCACGGAAGCTTAAACCTTACAATCCGTTCTTATCCTATAATTTCTCAGCCGGGGGCTTTATCGCAGGGTAAAACAGAAGTATTCAACAATTTAATACCCTATGTACAGCAGGATTCATCAAAGGCAATAGCATTGCAGAGGGCAACAACTGTAAGCGAAGTAGCGGCGGCATTAAATTCGCTAAAAGTAACGCCGCGCGATATAATATCCATTTTCCAGGCGCTTAAGGAAGCAGGCGCTCTGGTAGGTGAATTAATTATAATTTGATATTCGGGCAGGGCAATGGATTTAAAAGTAACAAATGAACAGCATATTACTTCGGCTCAGGCAAACGAGCGCTACGATACCGATAAAAAAGCGCGTCTAGCAAAGGCATCAAAGGGATTTGAAAGCATACTTACCCAGATGATGCTTAAAAGCATGAGCAAAACCACAGACGGAGGATTATTCGGAGATTCCGAAGGCCTTGGGGGAGATATGTACGATTCTATGTTCGAATCGGCCATTGCAGATAAAATATCTGAAAAGAAGGGATTGGGAATTGCCGATCTTATCTTTAAAAAGGTTACCGGAGAGGATTTATCGGAATTTGAAAAATTATATGCCGCAATTCAATATGATAAAAATGCTAAACTGGAAAAAACAAACGGAATTAAGGAATCGGCTCCGGCTTCTGATCCGATTAAAATTGACAAAGAGGCTTTGAGCAATAAAAAGTTTTCGCCATCCTCCGATTCCCTAAAAAGGCTTGAAACTTACAGCAATTACATAGATGAAGCAGCGCAGACTTTCGGAATAGATAAAAACATTATTAAATCGGTAATTCTTACCGAATCTGCAGGTAACTCGAAGGCGGTTTCGAAGGCCAATGCCAAAGGATTAATGCAATTAATAGACAGCACCGCTGCGGATATGGGGGTTAGAAATTCCTTCGATCCGAAGCAAAATATTATGGGAGGCACTAAATATTTAGCACAAATGCTTCGACAATATAATGGGGATTTGAAGCTTAGCCTTGCGGCATATAATGCGGGCCCCCAAAATGTAGAAAAACATAATGGAGTACCTCCTTTTGATGAGACAAAGAACTACATTGCACGGGTTCTTGGTTATTTCAATTACTTAAACGAGTAGAAAATGGACGAAAAAGATCTGATAAAAACTCTTTCGGGGCTCGAAGAAAGCCTTATTAAACTTTTTGAATCGGCTCAGCAGAAGCAGGATGCACTTGTCCATAATAATTTAAAACTGCTCGAAGACGCGGTATCGGCGGAAGAAAGATTTATAAGAAGCGTTGCCAATGCCGAAAAAAGCAGAATTACAATTCTTGCCGAATACAATAAGAAATTAGACCTTAATTTGACTAGCCTCAAATTAAGCGATTTTATAAGCGGCGCCAGGAATAAACTGGATGAAAAAAGCGTTGCTAAAATTATTAAACTGCAGAATAGGATTAAAAGGCATATCCAGAACATTGAAGCCTTAAATATGCAGAACCAGTACCTTATAGATACGGCGCGCGATTTTATCAAGTCCATTATTTCGGAACTTGTAGGTCCGCAGAGAAAATCATTTTTAGATAGAAGAGTATAATATGGGTTTAAGCAGAATATTTGATATAAGCAGCAGAAGCTTGCAGGCGTACCAGCAAGCATTAGATGTAACAGCGCATAACGTAGCCAACTCTTCTAATCCAGATTTCTCGCGCAGAAGGGTAGTACTAACCCCCAATACTCCCCAGTTTACGGCGGGGCTTGTATGGGGAACAGGGGTTCAGCTTACTGATATCCAGAGACTGCGCGATACTTTTGCCGATAACCAGATTAGATCGAACAATCAGAAAAATGCAGATGCCGATAAGCAGGCTCAGTTATTAGGACAGATAGAACAGACATTCAGCGAACCATCGGACCTTGGATTAAGCAATTATATCACGAATTTCTTCAATTCATGGGGGCAGGCGGCTACAAACCCTACATCAATCCCGTTAAGGAACAATCTGCTTAATTCGGCTTCACAGCTTTCGTCCAAAATCAAAAACATTCACGATGACCTTGTTTCTATACAGGCTTCATCGGCAAAAGATTTTACGGCAATTACATCAACGTTAAATACCGATTTACAGAATATACAGGGGTTAAACCAGCAGATATACGAAGCCAAGATGATGGGAAGTTCGTCTGCCGATCTTGAAGACCAGAGGGATAAGCTTCTGGATGACGTTTCGAAAATGGCAAATGTTACAATTACTTACGATGATGGGGGCTCTGCTCTTGTTTCGGTAGGTGGTGTTCTGGGGGCTGACAGGAATACATCCGCTGAATTTACATCTACACTTCAGAACGGTAAACTGGCTCTGGTAGCAAAGGATTCCGGATTGCCGGCCAGCCTTAAAAGCGGTGAATTAAACGCTCTTGCAGAAGTATATTCAAAGAAAATTCCAGAATATCAGGCAAAAATTGATAATATCGTTAACTCCATAATGACGAATGTAAATTCGCTTCATACACAGGGAACAGATATTTCCAATCCGCCTCAGCAGGGATTAAACTTTTTTGAAAGCTATGACAACGGGCTTCTCTCGGTTAATTACAGAATTTTATCGGATCCGAGTAAAATAGCCATTTCGGCAGACGGCACCGCTGGCAACGGCGATATTGCAAACCAGATTGCAGATCTTCAGAATTCCAAACTGGTTGATAATGCTACATTCGAAGATAGTTACGGCGCATTAATAAGCCAGATTGCAAACGATAAAACCTCTCAGGAGAATACACAGCAGGCAACTGATATGGCAATACAGCAGATGCAGGCGGCACGCGCCTCTACAAGCGGCGTTTCCATTGACGAAGAAATGACAAATATGATTAAATACCAGCGCTCGTACGATGCATCGGCTAAATTAATTTCGACAGCCGATCAATTACTGCAAACTTTATTAAATATGGTACAGTGATATGAGAATCTCAGATGCAATGATGTCGGCTAATTATCTGAACGATCTGGATAACACCAGAACGAAGCTGGATAAACTCCAGCGCCAGATGTCGAGCCAGAAAAAAATTCAATCTCCTTCGGATGATCCGGCAGGAACATCCCGCGTTATGGGGTATCAGGTTAAATCGGCGCAGACCGATATTTACCAGAAAAATATCGACAGCGGACTTTCATTTATAAAGGAAACCCTTTCCACGATGTCGGATATGGATACATCGGTTGCAGATGTTCTCCAGACTATAACAGCATCTAGGAATGCAAATTTAAATAGCTCGGATATGCAGAATATCGCGACAAAAATCGATTCGGCAATAAACGGGCTGTTAGATCTTGCCAATTCGCAATACGACGGAAGGTATTTATACTCGGGAACTGACCAGTCAACTGCGCCGGTCGGATATACAGCGGATAAGAAATCGATAGAAATTAAACCGGCCGACATAACCGGCAGCCAGAATATCAGAATTTCGGAAAACAAGATTCAGGGAATTAACCTCCCCGGGAGCGAATTATTCTCTACAATTGTAACCCAGTCGGGCAATCTCGATTCTTCTTCGGCTGTAAATTCAACAGCAACTTCATCAACTCAGGTTTACGATGACCTCGGCAATCCTTATACGCTTAATTTAACATACAAAAAGACAGCCGCAAATACATACGATATGACCTACGATATAGTTGACGGTACGAACACAAGCGTATTTGCCACACCGCCGGCGGCCAAACAATTGGTGTTCGATTCTTCGACTGGTATGCTTCAATCTATAGACGGGAAAGCCCCGGCGATGACAAATATAACCGTGCCCGGGAACAAAATAGAATTTCTGCTCGATTCAAGCCAGATTCTTGAGAAGAACCAGGCGGCTTCGGTTACCAATACTGCTAATCAGAAAACGAGTATTTTCAATACTTTAATTGCCATAAGGGATAATCTGAAGAATGGTATAGCGCCGACTGCCGACCAGGAAGCGGCTGTGCAGAGTTTTTACAACAATCTGCTTAATAAGGAATCGAAGATGGGGAACGTTCAGAACCAGATGGAATCGGTTCAAACACTTCTTCAGGGAAAAAGTTCAAATTATAAGGATCTTATTTCATCCGATATGGATGTGGATGTAGCTAAACTACTAATTGATTTGCAGAACCAACAGTATGTACTCGAAACGAGCTATAAGATGGCTTCCATGATTCTTCCAAAATCTCTAATGGATTATTTATGATAAGAAAATACGGTTCAATAAGCGGATTTTTTCTTGGTATCCTTTCAATATTCGGGGCGTTTTTAATTGAGGGGGGCTCTTTAAAGGCCCTTTTTCTTGCAGCTCCGTTATTGATTGTTTTCGGGGGTACCTTTGCAGCAGTCATAATCGGTTTCGGGCTGGACCGCTTTGCGAGAATATTCAATTTAATTAGAATTGCCTATTTCCCCCCTTCGTACGATTTGAATAAGCTTATAGACACATTTTTCGAAATGTCGGTTAAGGCCAGAAGGGAAGGGCTGTTGATACTTGAAAAGGAACTTGACCGGTTTGAATTTAATTTTCCCCGGAAGCTTCTCCGTTTTGCTATTGACGGCACGGGAGCCGATTCACTTGAAACAATGGCGAATCTCGAAATTCAGGCTCTGCAGGAGAGGCATTTTTCAAACGCTTTTATTTTTACTAAAATGGGGGGATATGCCCCTACGATGGGAATATTGGGGACAGTGATGGCCCTGATAATGACCCTTGCAAACGCGGGGAAAGACCCTGATATGCTTATTAAGGGAATTGCAACCGCTTTTATAGCTACACTTTGGGGTGTTCTAAGCGCAAATTTACTTTGGTTACCTATAGGCGATAAATTAAAGAAATGTCATTTAGAAGAAAAACATATGATGGAGATCTCTTTGGAGGGGGCAATAGCTTTGCAGAATGGGGAAATTCCGATGATTCTGAAAGCAAGATTGGCAGGTATGCTGCCCCAAAAAGAGCAGTCAAAAATCGAGCTGTAATCGATCCTGAAGACTTGCCCTTTGCGGAAAGCTCCGACAAAGACAGATATCTTATTACTTACGCGGATTTAATTACTCTGCTGTTAGGGCTGTTTATTATCCTTTATGCAATTTCGAGCATAGATAACAGCAAGTACGAAACCATGATGAAGGCGATGGCTAATGTATTCGGCAAGGATAAAAATGTTACCAACGTAGAGATGAACAAGCCTATTGTACCTCAGGTTACCCCTACTGAAAAATTGAAGGGGGAACTAGTAAACCTGATTGAGAAGAATAATTATGCTAACAGTATCCGCCTTGAGCAGAATGAAAGGGGAATAACAATCCATATTCTAGAAGATATAATGTTTGCCCCGGGCAAAGCGGAACTGGTGGAAACATCGAAACACGTACTCGATAATCTGGCTGTGATTTTAAGGGAACTGCCTAACGATATAAGGGTTGAAGGGCATACCGATAATATACCGATAAATACCCCCCAGTTCCCATCGAACTGGCATTTATCGGTAGCAAGGGCCACAAGCACAGCATATTATTTAATGAAAAATGAAAAATTGAATCCTGACAAGATTTCGGTAGTCGGTTATGCCGAATACAGGCCAATAATGGCAAACGATACACCGGAACACAGGGCGCAGAACAGGCGCGTAGATATTGTAATAATAACAAAATAAAAAGAAAGCTATGAAAATTAACACACATCATTTCGGCGAAGTGGAATTCAGTGAAGATAAAGTGCTGAATTTCGAGAACGGATTATTTGGATTTGAGACTTTCCGGAAATTCCTCCTTTTAAGGGCGGGGGAAGATTTATTCTACTGGTTAAATTCGGTAGATGAGCCCGAAATAGCATTTCCTTTAATCGGTTTGCGGATTATTGACGAAAACTACCCGGAAGTTACCGAAAACGAGGCTTTCGGGATTGTAACTTTAAACAAAGATCCTTTAAAAATTACGGTAAATTTAAAAGCTCCTGTTTATATTAACCAGGAGAAAAAAACGGGATATCAGAAAATTCTGGATAATGAACGTTTTATTATCGACTATAAGTTATTCGTCGAGTAAAAAGGAATTGCTATATGCTGATTTTAACAAGAAAAGTTAACGAAGAAATTAAGATTAATTCCGATATCACATTCAAAATAATCTCAATTTCTGAAAACCAGGTGAAAATTGGTGTCACGGCACCGCAGGGGGTCCAAATACTTAGAGGGGAGCTTTACGAAAAAGTAAAGCAGACCACCGAGGGGGCCCTCAACAGTTCTAAGGAAGAAGTTGACCTTACTAAGATCAATATCAACAAAGTCAGGAAATACAAAAATGAGTGACGGAACAAAGAAACCCACCATACTTATTGTTGACGATGCCGATATTATTCGTTATTCGCTTAAGAATTTCTTTCAGGAATACGATTTTGACGTTGTTACATGTACAGACGGCATGGAAGGAATTAAAATGGCGGGGGAATACAAGCCATCTCTTATATTTCTTGACCTTTTAATGCCCAACCTTGACGGCATTAAAATGCTGCAGATTATTAAGATGATGAACGATCTTAAGAGCATTCCGGTAATTGTAATAAGCGGCAATACCAACAAGACCAACGTTGTGGCCGCGGTTGAAGCCGGAGCCGACAAAGTAATTTCGAAGCCTCTGCAGAAGGAAATTATAGTTAAGACTATTACTGATCTGCTGGGACCCGATTTCCTTGTAAAAAAGAAAAAGCAGGAAGTTTTTACCGAATCGGACAATCAGGAAATTATTAAACAGCTCCGCCGTTATTTTGTTAACGGATTCCAGCTTAAGAAAAATGTTATTAAGGAATCACTTTTACACCGTGACAGGGAACTGCTTAAAACGGTTGTTCACGATATTAGGGGAACCGGAGGAATGATTGGATACCCGGAACTTACTGTCCTTTGTGAAGATGCGGAGGAAAGGCTTTCTAATCCGAAAGTAGACTGGACTTATATTAAAGCTAAATGCGAACAAATTATTAATGTAGTTAAATCAATCGAATACTAGACATTAGGGGAATATGTTTGTAATTATTGGTATAGTTGTAGTAATTGTTGCCGTACTTGCCGGTTTTACCATTGCCGGGGGACAGATACCTCTTCTTATTCAGCCTTCTGAATTTTTAACCATTGGCGGGGCGGCTATAGGGAGCGTTCTAATTTCGGCACCTTTAAATACTTTAAAGAAAATGGTTGCCGAAATTATTGGCACCTTTAGTCCCAAGCATTATTCAAAAAGGGACTATATGGAGCTTCTTAAGTCTTTTAACGATTTATTCCTTCTTGCTCAGAGGGATGGCTTGCTGGCAATTGAAAAGCATATCGAGAATCCGGAGGAGAGCGATGTTTTATCGGCAAATCAGAAGTTCATTAAAAATGAGCATGCAAAGACATTCTTTTGCGATATTATGAAAGTAATGCTTTCGGGGGGTATTCCTCCTCACGAACTTGAGAGTTTAATCGATTCGGAAATTGAAATCTTCGAATTGGAAAACAAATCGGTACCTTCAATCCTTCAAAAGACTGCCGATGCCTTGCCGGGGCTTGGTATAGTTGCCGCGGTTCTTGGTATTATTGTTACAATGGGGGCCATTAACGAAGGGGCCGAAACTGTAGGGCACCATGTGGCTTCGGCTCTCGTAGGCACATTCCTAGGCGTGCTCCTTTCATACGGATTTTTCAATCCCCTTGCCACAAATATTGAGCATGCAATTGAGGGAAGAGTAAGATTTTTACATACAATTAAAGCCTGTATTGTTGCATACGCAAAAGGCAATCCTCCTATTATTGCCGTTGAAATAGCAAGAAGGACAATTTATTCGGATGACCGTCCTACTTTCCAGGAACTTGAAAACTTCATAAGAGGAAAGGGTTGATTTAATGGACGGAAACGATTTACCTCCAATCATAGTAAAGAAGAAAGGGCACGGACACGGTCACCACGGAGGAGCCTGGAAAGTAGCTTATGCCGACTTTGTGACGGCTATGATGGCCTTATTCATAGTTCTATGGATATTGGGACAGAGCCAGGAAGTAAAAGAAGCAGTCGCAGGTTATTTCAAAGACCCTGTAGGATTTAAGGAAGGAGGAAGCAAAATTCCTTTCCCCGGTAAAGGAGCCGGTATATTGGATGGCCAGAAATCGGAAGAGGAAATTGCCCAGGAAGTTGAAAAACAAAAAATTGAAAATATAAAAGACAAAATTTTAACCGAAGTAAGCGATAATAAAGCCCTGAAATCAATTCTAAGCAATCTTAAGTTCGAAGTTACGAATGAAGGGCTAAGGATTGAAATGATTGAAGAGGGAAATAATATTTTCTTTGACCTGGGCAGCGCGCACCTTAACGACAGGGCAAGGGCTATCCTTAAAATTATAGCGCAGCAGCTTGTAAAACTGCCCAATAAAATTGCCGTTGAGGGGCATACCGATTCGAGGCCTTTTAATTCGGCAAAGATGCCCGGATACACTAATTATGAATTGAGCGCCGACAGGGCAAACGCCGCAAGAAGGGAACTGATGGATGACGGTGTAAGCAATGCCCAGATTGACGGCATTATTGGATACGCC
>DAHYUM010000041.1 GCA_027398005.1 bacterium | reverse complement strand
CCCCTTCCGGCTGAGTATAGCCCGCGGTTTCAACCGCGGGTAGACGTGAAGCAAAATATTCATTTAACCGTTTCAACGGTTTATTTTGATAAGAGCACCAATATTCTCCATTGGTGTAGAATCGTTATGATAAATGTTCTTTTCTTGGCGCAAGAAAAGAACCCCTCCAAAGGCGGGCAGGCAAAAGAACATGCGCTGATAAAATAATTGCTAAAATTTGCTTCATTACGCTACGACAAAATAAATTTACCAGCCTTTGGCTGGCTCGTCCCGATTAACATCGGGACTCAAACATATTTTGTCGTTTAACGCTTCATTCCGCAAATTTCTTAACGCAATTATTTTATAGGCGAGTTAATATAAAAGCTTAGAATATTGTTTATTTGTGTTATATAGTAGATTGCTTCATTCCATCTCTATCATGAGAGAGACGATGGGCTGGGTTTAATCATTCCTTTAATACTTCAGCCTGAGGGGGAGTTTTGGTGAGTACAAGCGCAGGGGTGCGACCCCTGCCGGCTGAGTAACAAATTTTGGGTAAACGGATTACCTGCAAATAAAACGGCGGGCTATTAGGGTTATTTAAAATAAAAAAGGCTGCCCTTGCGGACAGCCCTAGAGAATTACATGCGGGTTAATTTTTCTTTACTGTATATGTTTTGGCAACCGGGTCAAAACGGATTGTATAATTACCGCTGGCGGCAATAGCAATATTAGCACCGCCTGCTTCCAATGTACCGTCTGCGCCGTTATCGCCGTAGTTAAGATCCCACGCGTCGTTGGCCCTGAATTTGAATTCGCCTGCAACTAAATTTGTCGTAATTTCCCATACTTTGCGCTGTCCGTTGTAGAACATCGGAACACTACTGTTCCAGCCGTTTGCGCAGGCCGAACCGATAATACCCCAATCGTCGGTCTTTGTGAGGGAAATTGTTAAAGCGTTAACATCAACGTTAACAACGTAAGTGCCTGGTACAATCTGGAAGTTTCCGCCTGAAGGATCGAGAGTGCCGGAATATGAACTGCCTGTTTTGGTAAGAGTACCGCCCCAGTTAGTTCCCGACCAGCTGGCCGCCGATGTAATTTTGAATTCGATTGTAGCGTCGCTGCCGTTTACAAAACGGATTGTATTCTGGTATTTGGTGTCGAAATTATATGAGAATAATTTACCGTTATCGTTGCCCGGAGACCAGCCCTGGTATGAACCGGGGGCATAAACCATCGGGTAGTTTATTCCCGCGTCGTAAGGAGTAATGCTTACGTTCTTGGCGGCAGTAAAAAGAGTGTCAACATTCGGATTAACGGTGGCAGCAATTCTGTAATAAATTGATACCGGAGTGCCTATGTTGTAATTCCACGAAAGGATAAGGGTATTTAAATCCTTAATCTTGGCTGTTGCACTTAAAGTATTCGAAGAGGTGAGTGTGGCAACATTCTTTGAGAAATTACTTGTAGGCGATACCTGTATTGCATAAGTTGTAGAAGACTGGAAACCGAAATCGGCTTTTGACCAGGTGAAAGTAATAAGGCTGTCGCCATTATTAACAGTGAAGTCGGCCGACATCGATAAGTTTGCCAGAGCAGGCGCGCCGGGATTAGAACTGATAACCGGTTCGTTAATATCTCTCTCGCAAGAGGTAACCAGTAGTCCAATCGCCGCTAAAAATATTGTTAAAATTAATTTTTTCATTTTTATCTTCCTTAATTACTTTTCAATTTTAATAACCGGGATTCTGTTTCAAATTCGGATTTGCGTTAAGGTCGTTAATTGGAATAGGATATAAATCCCTGTACGAGCCGGTCTGGATACCGTTTTTAACTCCGCCTTTCCATTCCCATATATAAGTACCGTTAGTAAACTGTCCGAAGCGTATTAAATCGGTTCTTCTATGTCCTTCCCAATAAAGTTCGCGTCCTCTTTCATCGAGGAGGAAATTCAAATTAAGGTCTGCGGCGGAAATATTGCCGGAATTGTTACCGTAAGCGCGCTGTCTAATAGCGTTAACGTAATTAACCGCGGTATTCATGTCGCCGCCTGCGCCTCCTCTAACAACAGCTTCAGCGTATAAGAGGTAAGCATCTGCAAGACGGAACATCGGGAAATCGGTGCTAACGAAAGTAGCGTGGGCATCGGGAGCCGGGCCGCCGGAAGCTGTAACGTTTTTGAATTTTGTAACGCCGATACCCTGTGTAAATGTACCAACGTTTGTAATATCCCACTGCCAGCTGCTGTTATCGAAGAAGAACATTCCTCTCTTATCGGCACTCTGGTACTGGGTTGTTGAATTGAAATTGCTTTCGGCAATGTTGAATTTGGCAACAAAATCCTTAATGGTTCTGATGCCGCCCCATCCGCCGTCGATACCTGCGAGAGGCATTCCGCCGCCGTTAGATGCGTGTAGAAGGAATGTCATACCGCCGTACTGCTGAATGTTCTGTCCGTCGAAAGCGATAGGGAAGATGATTTCGGGGCTCAGGTTATTGTCGGCATCGAACAATCTCTGGTAATTAGGATCGAGAGTATATCCGGCCTGGAAGATTTTATTGAGATAAGTGATAGCGTCGGTATATCTATCGGTTCCGGTATAAACCTTAGCGTTCATATATAATTCCGCAAGCAAAAACCAGTCAGCGCCTCTGTCGGCTCTGGCGTATTCGTTCTGTCTTGCGGGAACGAGGTCGTTTTCAATTGCTTTAAGTTCCGATTCGATATAAGAGAACAATTCGGTTCTGGTGATTCTTCTTGGGAAGAAAGCGCCCGGAAGGTCGGCTTCGGTAATGAAAGGAACATTGCCGAACATATCAATAGCGTGCCAGTAAGCAAGCGCGCGCAAGAAACGGGCTTCGGCCTTGAATGCTTTCATGTCGTTGGCCATAGTGCCCGAAGCAGAACCAATGTTGTTGTCTACGTTTCTGATGAATTCATTTGCAATTGTAACTGTGTAGAATATTCTTGAATAAAGGGCTGTGAGGAATACGTCGTTAGGAGCCCATGTCTGCCAGTGGAAATCCTTTATGGTAGCATCGTCCCACGCCATAATAGCTTCATCGGTAGGAAGTTCCTGGAGGTCCCAGTACTGGCGAAGGTAGTTGCCGAAGTTTTCATCGATACCGGAGATATCGGGGTTGCCGCCGCCGCCGCCGGTCTGGCCGCTTATAGCAAAGCTGGCATAAACCTTGGCAAGTGCGCGTTTATATGCAGTCTGATCCTTAAAAACGTTGTTTAAGGTATTTACATTGGGATCGATCGGCTGAACGTCCAGATCTTTCACGCATGATGTAAACAAGAATGCAGAAAGTATTATAACTGGAATTATAAATATATTTTTTTTCATTTTTCTATTCCTTCTTAAATATTAGTAATTAAGACTAACTGACAACATAAGAGTGCGTGGGCGTGGATAAATGTTGTTATCAATACCGTTATCAACTTCAGGATCGAGACCGGAGTAATCGGTAATAGTGAATACGTTCTGTACTGATAGTCCTATGCGTCCGCTGATGTTATTGCCCAATAACTGAGTAAAGTTATACCCGACGCTTACATAATCGAGTTTGAAGAAGGAAGCGTTTTCGAGATAAACGCTGGACCAGTACTGCGCGGTTGCGAAGTTTGTCTTTTTAACATCCGCAAGAATGTTGGACAGGTAACCGCTCTGGTTGTAGAGGTTCTGGTATAAAGCCATATTGGAAGCATTGTTGTTGTAAACATAATTGCCAATGCTTAATCTTCCCGAGAAACTGAAGTCGAAATCTTTATAATTGATTCTAGAAGAAATTCCGATTAAGAAGTCAGGGTCTGGGGATTTAAAATAGTATTTGTTTAATTCATTGCCTGCTACGTTGCCTCCTTTGCCGCTTTTATCTACGTATAAGCCTTCAATCGGTTTGCCGTTTTTGTCGTATACCTGTGTGAAAAGGAAGAATACTCTTGCCGGCATTCCGACGATGTATTTCTGAACCGTATTGCCGACGCCGCCCGAAATTCCGCCTACGTTAACACCTGTATAGGCAGGGTCGTCGGTCAATGTTAATTTTGTAATTTCATTTTTGTTGTAAGTAAAGTTTGTTCCAATTTCCCATGAGAAATCTTCTTCAATAATCGGTTTCAGGTTAAGGTTAATTTCAACGCCTTTGTTAACCATAGAACCGACGTTTGTAAGAAGGTAGTTAGAGAAGTTGCTTCCTACAGGAATAGGAATGCTGTTCAAGAGGTCGTCCGATGTATTTCTATAAACTTCAATAGAACCGTCAATAGCTCTGTCGAAAAGGGTGAAATCGAGACCGGCGTTAAGGGATGTAACAGTTTCCCATTTCAGGTTTGCATCGTAAGCATCGGGACGCAGAGTAGAATAGAAATTATCGCCGAACTGGTAATAAGCGCCTGCGGTGCTTGCTGTGTATGTAGGAATGTAAGGATAGTAATTGCCGCCAACATCCTGCTGGCCTGTTTTACCCCAGCTCAAACGGAGCTTAAGGTCGTTAAGAACGTCCGATTTGCCGATGAAAGGCTCTTCAGTAAGTTTCCATGCAAGAGCAACTGCAGGGAATAAGCCCCATCTGTTTTCTTTTGAAAATCTTGATGAACCGTCATCTCTTAATGTAGCAGTCAATAAATATTTATCCATCAAAGTGTAATTCAATCTTCCGAAGAAAGAGATGAGGAAATATTCATTTTTGTAAGGGGTAGAAAGAGCGCCCGGTAAAGCTGGGTTCCATGGTCTGTTTGAGTTAAAACCCTCGTTATAGAAATGCTGATATGAGTAGCCGCCTGTAAGGTCGAATTTATTAACGCCTAATTCGGTTTTGTAATTGAGGTAGAAATCCAACAGGCTGTTTGTCTTTTTCTGTGAATAATTTCTAATCTGGTTTTCTGGCTGTCTGTAAGACCAGCTTGCCAATGTGTCAGTAATATCGCTTCCTTCGGTTTTGTAATAATCGTAACCTAAGTTTAATGTAGCTTTTAAATTAGGAATGAAAGGAAGTTTATAATCGAATTTAGCGCCAACGATAAAGCGTTTAGCGTCTGATGTATTATGACGGAAATTGAGAAGAGCGTCAGGGTTCTGTGTAGCAATATTATTCGGAGCGCCGTTGATAGGATCGCCGGAGCTTAATTCAGTCCATGCGGTATAACCGCCGTATCTTGTATTTCCGTTTTTAATAGGCTGTGTCGGGTCGAACTGGAGAGCCGCGCCGATAGCGTCGTTATTGGAGAAATTATTGCTAATCCAGGAAGCCGATCCATTTAAATCCATTGTAAGATCGCCGTTGAAGAATGAAGGATTAAGGGCGAGTGTGATGTTCTTTCTATCGATATTGTTATATTTTAAGATACCATCCTGATATAAATAATCGAATGAAAGTCTGTATGGAACCATTCCGATTGCATGGCTGATGCTGATGTTGTGCTCGGTTGAAGGAGCGGTCTGGTAAATTTCAGTCTGCCAGTCGGTATAAGCCGAACCTAATTTAGTAAGAGCAGCCGAGGTCAAACCGTGGTTTGCAACTCTGTCTGCAACAACCGATCTGAATTCGTTAGCCGATAAAACATCCAATAATTTAGCGGGGCCTGCAATTGAAAAGTTTCCGTTGTAGCTTATTCTCATCTTTGGTTCCTGTCCCGATGGGAAGAAGGTGCCTTTCTTTGTTTTGATGATAATAACGCCGTTAGAAGCTCTCGAACCGTAAATAGCGGTAGCGGAAGCGTCTTTAAGAATAGTATAGGATTCTATATCGTTCGGGTTGATAGTTGAAAGAGGGTTAGCCATACCCGAAATGCCCGAGCTTTCGAGAGGTATATCGTCAATAACAATCAAAGGATCGTTGTTAGCCTGAAGAGAAGAACCGCCGCGGATGCGGATTTTGGTGCCGGCGCCGGCGGCACCGCCCAAAGTGTTGACTACAACGCCCGGGGCTTTGCCTATAATCAATTCCTGCGGGGAAGTGATAGCGCCCTGATTGAAATCTTTTGCAGAAATAGCATCAACCGAACCGGTAGCGTCGGCTTTTTTAACTTCGCCGTAACCGATACCGACCACTTCAACTTCTTTCATGAATTTAGCCTGCATTTTTAATGCAATGTTCAGGTATCTCTGGTCTGTAACCGTAACTTCCTGATTGGCGTAGCCGATGTAAGAGACGAGGAGAACAGTACCTCTTTTAACTCTTAATCTGAATTCGCCGTTTAAATCGGTAGCAACACCGTTTGTAGTGCCTTTTTCGAGAACGGTAGCGCCAATTAAAGCGGAACCGTCGTCTACATTAGTAACTTTACCGCGCACTTCAAATTCCTGGGCAAAAAGAACCGAGCCGGCCTGCATAAGAATAAACAGCATAACAATCAGCAGTTTATTAATGGCAGAGTGACTATTGTGTCCTTTTAGACTTTCGGATAATATGCGTTTTCTACTAATCGTAAAACCTAAATGGCGCGTCCGGCTTGAGCCGAAATCTGCCAATAAGTTTACTTGTTTTGGTTCTGTCATATTTTTCCTCATTTATTTTATGAAATGAAATTGGTAGTTCGAAAGAAAGCGGTTCCGGCCAAGAAGCAGAAATGAATGTGTTGTGAAAGAAAAAGCCTCAAAACCGGTGAGAAAATAAGGGTAAATCAAATCATTCAAATGAAAACAGCTGACAATATTTTTTTCTGAAAATGATGTAACCAAAAAACAATTTATGCGGTCTAAGAAATTAAATAATGAAAACCGAAGCCTCTGTACAATAGGTAAGAGTTGTTTAGGTAACGCTAACTGTGGGAGTTGCTTTGATTCATAAATTATAAATGAAGATGTATTATTATACATAAAAACAGCTTTCAACTGTGTCATCATTTCACTTTATGTGATCAAAACGAAAAAGAGCCGCCGATCAAATATTTGATACGGGAATTAGTTAATTATTATATAACCTCAATTACAATTTACAAAAACAAAATCATAAAAATCAACTAATTTTTTGACATAAAAGTAGGATTTTATATTCCTCATTTTATGCCGAAAAAGCTATTATTTTACCCCGATATTGATTATTTTAAGTGACATTAATCCGGTTTACCCAATATAATCGATACGGCAATCCGATATTGATTCTATAGAAGGGAAGGGGAGATAATCCCAAAAAAGGAAGTGATTTTTTGCCGGAATTTTAAATACGAAATTCTTATTAACATTTAAAAATTACACTATGCAGTCGAAGCAAATAACACTGAACGATATTGCGCAAAAATTGGGTGTTTCAATTATTACTGTTTCAAAGGCTTTAAGGGGGCACCCCGATATTTCCACCTCAACGGCGGAATTAATTAAAAAAACGGCCCTTGAAATAGGATATACCCCCAACCTTCTTGCCCGCAACCTTGCGGCGGGTAAATCGAATACGATTGGAGTAGTCCTTCCCCAGATAGCGCATCATTTCTTCAGCTCGGTAATCGACCAGATCTATTCCCAGGCTTACGTAAATAATTATGAGGTTTTTCTCACTGTTTCGCACGAAAACGCAGAAATGCAGAATAAACAAATCCAAACGCTCCTTTCAATGCGGGTGGATGGAATAATTATCTCAATTTCGCAGGATACAACCGATTTTACCATTTTTGAGACGGCGCGCAAAAAGAAGGTCCCTTTCGTATTTATGGATAGGATACCCAACCTTGCCAACTGCAATACAGTAACGGTGGATGACCGTGGGGGCGCCTATAAGGCTGTTGACCATGCAATTAAACTAGGGTACAGGAATATTGCTCATTTTGCGGGGAATACGAGAATAAATATTGGACGCGAAAGGATGATCGGTTTTGTTAACGCGATGAACGATAATAATGTGCCTATAAATAACGATTGGATAATTGAAGGGGATTACAGCGAAAAAAGCGGGTACGATTCCTTTATGAAACTGTACAACGAAAAGAACCTTCCAGATTTAATACTTGCTGTTACCTACCCGGCCGCTATTGGTATTTACAAGGCGGTAAGGGAAGTAGGATTGAGAATTCCGGATGATATAGACCTTATATGCTTCGGCAATTCCGAAGTACAGGGTTTCCTTTCCCCTCCGTTAAGCTGTATAAACCAGTCCACCGAACAGCTGGCAGAAAAATCGATGGAACTGCTTCTACATAATATTGACAACGTTGATAATTTCCAGTGTAAAAACCTTGTAGTTGATACGGATATGATACTGCGGGGCACCTGCATTAAATACAACAGGGCATAAAAAATAATTTAATAAGTGAATTTTAGTGAATGGAACAGCGCGCCGGAATTGCGGTTAGCGCTGTTCCATTTTAATTATCTATTGTGCCAGAATGCTTTCAATTAAGCCGCACTCTTCGGGGGAAAGGTAGGGATTGTTTATGGTACCCGCGGCGTCTTCAATCTGTTCTACCTTGCTCGCGCCTATAAGGGCCGAAGTAACCGCAGGCTGGCGCAATACCCATGCCAGGGAAAGCTGGGCAAGGGACTGGCCCCGGTTCATTGCAACTTCGTTAAGGCGGCGAAGTTTATTAAGTTTTTCCTCCGTAATATCGGAAGGTTTTAAAAACCGGCCATCCTTTGCCGCCCGTGAATCGGGGGGAATGTTATTTAAATACCTGTTGGTTAAAAGTCCCTGCGCCAGGGGCGAAAATACAATTGAGCCGAGATTTAATTCGCTTAATGTATTAAGCAGACCGTGTTCCACCCACCTATCGAACATATTGTAATTCGGCTGGTGAATAATAAACGGAGTGCCAAGTTCATAAAGTATATCGTAAGCCTTTCTTGTAAGTTCGGGGCTGTATTGCGAAACCCCCACATAAAGGGCCTTTCCGCTTCTAACAATCTGATCGAGTGCGTACATGGTTTCTTCAAGCTTTGTTTCGGGGTCGGGGCGGTGGTGGTAGAAAATATCCACATATTCAAGCCCCATTCTTTTAAGGCTCTGGTCGAGGCTTGCAATAAGGTATTTCCTCGAGCCGAAATTGCCGTAGGGTCCGGGCCACATATCCCACCCGGCTTTGGTGGAAATAATTAATTCATCCCTGTAAGGTTTAAGGTCTTTTTCCATAATTCTGCCGAATGTTTCTTCGGCCGAGCCGTATGGCGGGCCGTAATTGTTGGCCAGGTCGAAATGCGTAATTCCAAGGTCGAAAGCCTTATGCAGCATATTGCGGCTGTTTTCAAAGCTGTTGATTCCGCCGAAGTTATGCCATAAACCGAGAGAAACGGCGGGCAGTTTAAGACCGCTGTTTCCGCACCGGTTGTATTTCATAAAATCGTAGCGTTTATCGTCTGCCTTATAGTTCATAATTAATACCTTTAAAATTTATTCTTCAATAGTTTCTATAACGGCGTTTTCAGGTTTTCTTTTAGGTGGACGGTCGAAGATATGTGCCATATCCCTGTAGTGCTGTGCAAGTCCGTGGTTAATCTGTTCCCAGGTAAAACGCCAGTTCCAGTTGCCCCCCAGTGTACTTGGGAAATTCATTCTGGCCTCGTTGCCTAAGTTTAATATATCCTGCATGGGTATAACGCAAATATTTGCGGCCGAGCCGTAAGCGGCGCGGATAAGCTCGGATGTCATATTATCGCCGTAATAATCGAGGTAGCGCTGAGCCCATTCGTAAATGCCCGAATGTTTATCCCTTTCCGATTTCAGAAAACCCGCCGTGGTTTCGTTATCGTGCGAGCCGGTATGAACTACGCAGTTCTTAATGTAGTTGTGGGGCAGGAATTTATTATCGCCGTATTCGCCCAGGCCGAACTGGAGGATTTTAATGCCGGGGAAATCGAACTGGTCCCTAAGATGTTCCACCGAATCGGTAATGATGCCCAAATCCTCTGCAATAATAGGCAGTTCGCCAAGCTCCTTTTTAATCGTGTTAAAGAATTTTTCTCCGGGCCCTTTAACCCACTGGCCGTTAATGGCGGTTTCGGCATCCCCCGGAATTCTCCAGTAGGCGTCGAATCCCCTGAAATGGTCAATCCTAATTACATCAACCGATTCAAGAAGTTTTGAAATTCTTTTGCGCCACCAGCCGTAATTATCCTTTGCCATTTTTTTCCATTTATAAAGGGGATTGCCCCATAACTGCCCTGTAGCGCTGAAATAATCGGGGGGAACGCCGGCAACAAATTCGAGCGAGCCGTCTTTGCGGATTGTGAATAATTCCTTGTTAGCCCAAACGTCGGCGCTGTCGTATGCAACAAAAATGGGGAGGTCGCCAATTATTTTAATTCCTTTTTCCTGGGCGTAGCGGCGCACTTCTTTCCACTGCTTATGGAACTGGAACTGAATAAATTTCTGGAAGCCGATGTCTTCGGCTAATTTTGTTTTCCATTCGTCAAGATTTTTGCGCGTAACAAGGGAATGGTCCCACTGTGTCCATATCCTGTTCTGGTGTAATTGTTTTGCAGACATGAAGAGGGAATAATCGTCAAGCCAGTAATCTTCTTTGCCGCAGAAGTCGGTGTATTCTTTATCGGCCGATTTATGTTTCTCTTTAAAAGCATTATAAGCTTTGTGCAAAAGTTCATACTTCCAGTCTATTACGGGGCCGAAATCGATTTTATGCTGATTAGCAGTGTGCAGGGGAACAATATCGTGTCCGCTTAACAAGCCCTCGTGCTGTAATAATTCGGGACTAATTAATAGCGGATTGCCTGCGAATGCCGAGAAGCACTGGTATGGGGAATCGCCGTATCCGGTGGGGCCTAAAGGGAGAACCTGCCATAAAGTCTGCCCGGCTTCATTTAAAAAATCGACGAACCGGAATGCGTCGGGGCCCAAGTCGCCAATGCCGAACCTGCCCGGAAGTGAAGTGGGATGAAGGAGTATTCCTGCTGATCTTTCAATTTTCATTTTATTTCCTTAAATGTTGTTTTTATTTTCAGTAACCAAAGATTGCAAAAATATATAAAAATATTTTCCTTAATCAATAAAACATTTAAGCGTCAAAAATAAACGGGAGTAAAAGAGTCGTTCAAACCGGCCGGCAGGGGACATTAAAAGCCGCAGCCATTTTTAATCAATAATTGTAATTGCCTGCCTGCAAACCGGGTCTCCCTTTAAAATGGACTGCCGTAGTTCAACCGTAATATTTTTCCCGAGCAGAGTCTGATAAACCGCTTTAGTATAACCGAGGGTGCATTCGCATAGGAATGGATTTTTAATTCCCTCTTTAACCATAGGGCATCCGCAATCGGGATAAATAAGGTAAATAGTATCCCCCTCCCTGTAAACCTGGTCGCTCTCGTAATACTCTTTATTCATTTTATTCAATAGCCAGTCAACATCATTCTTGTCTGCGGCTTCGTTTCTTATATGTAAGGCGGCCTGATGCGAGCCGAAGCAGTTGGAACATTCACTTCCGCACCGGTTAAGAATCTGCCTGCCTTTGTCATTATCAAGTGTTTCTACTTCCGAAAGTATGGTATTAATCCAGCGGGTTATTTTTTCTTTGTCTTCCATTATAATCCTATTTAATTATTAATTAAAAAACAGCTATGCATAAGAAAAGTTAAGAATAATAAGAGGC
This sequence comes from bacterium, assembly GCA_027398005.1. Lineage (GTDB taxonomy): Bacteria > Bacteroidota > Ignavibacteria > Ignavibacteriales > Melioribacteraceae > JAEXUB01. The sequence continues at coordinate 7,152 of DAHYUM010000041.1, read as the reverse complement.
AGGCACAAAGTATTTATTTTTTAATTGTGAAGTCACAATTGAACAATAAATGTATCGCGGTAATAGTAATATACAGCAGAATTTAAAAGGATTTAAAGGAATTTGTAAGGGTTAAACAGGAGATTAAATCATTTGCCGGTTCCAAGAAAATAATTTAATAGGACTTCTCCGTTTAAGAGCCGTTCATCGGAAGAGTCGTGAAATTCGGGATGCCATTGAATACCCCAGCATACTTTTTCAGGCGCGCCCTCATAATAGAAAGCCTCAACTACTCCGTCTTCGGGGGAAACGGATAAGGGAATCAGTCCTTTGCCTAAATCTTTTACCGCCTGATGGTGGATTGAGTTAACAAGCTTATTATGAGCGCCGTTGTAAAGCTTATTTAAAAAATCATCCCCCGTAAAGGCAATTTTATGGAAGTTTAAATCATATTTGTCGGAATTGGAGTGGGTTACTTTACTGCCTACCTGAGTGGGAAGGTCCTGATAAAGGGTGCCGCCGAAATAGACATTAAGAATCTGGCAACCGCGGCAGATACCGAGTATGGGAATGTTATTTTTAAAAGCGTAATCAATTATGCGCAGTTCATATTCATCCCTGTATTTATCCCCTTCCCACTGCCCTATAGGTTTTTCGCCGTAGCTTTCGGGGGCAACGTCGGAACCGCCGTGCAGTATTAGAGCATCAAGATTATTCAGCATAGGAATAAGGTTTTCCATTTCAATATCGGGTAAAATAACGGGAGTGTGCCCGGCGCGGGCGGCGTAGGCAATAGTCTGGTTTTCAACATAGCTTAATGTTTTTGCGTTATATATATTCCTGCTTTTGTCGGGATAAAGGAACCCGCACGTAATGCCTATTTTTTTCATTGGTTACCGTTTAAAGTGAAAAATTATTTAATAAAAAATTTCTCAATAATAATAAAGCAGATAAGGGCTAAAATAATAATCCAAGCTTCAATCCTGCCGAAATTGATAGTCCACCCAAGCCCGAACCTTTTAGGAACAAATAATTTACTGTTCTGCGTATTGAAGTAGAGGAAACCGAGTTTGTAATACTCGCTTGAGTATAAATCGTCCTGCTGCATGTTACACCAAAATTTAATTAACGTAAAGATATGCAGAAATGGAATTCCCTGAAAATTAAATGGTTAAAAAAATCGGGGCGAATGGAGCGGAAAAATTGGGGGAAATTAAAATTAATAAGAGCCCGTTTAAAATTTTGCAAACGGGCTCTTTTTGGGAGGAGGAATAACAATTCCGCACTAGGAAAATTAAAGTTACTTAATCATAGTCAAAAGCATTTTGGAATCGGTTAAAGCCTTAAGCGCATGAGGTATATCTGCCGGCATAATCAAGAATTCACCTGTTTTGACTATAAAAGGGGCGCCGGCAAGTTTAATTTCCATTTCACCGTCGACTACAAATACAACAGCTTCGTAGGGGGAAGTATGTTCGGTTAAAGTTTCATCCTTGCCGAAAGCGAAAAGAGTAATATTTCCGTTCGGCTTCTTTACAAGCTGTTTGCTTACTATAGATGAATTCTGATAATCTATTTCTTTAGTTAATAATCCGTGTTTTACTGGATCCTGCATTTCTTTCTCCTTTTAAAGATATTATTTGAATATAGAAACAGGAACAAATAAACCGGGGAGAAAGTTCATAATCGGAAAATAAAATCTGCTTATAAGTATGGTCACAAAAAAGGCGGGAAAAAGATTCCCGCCATAATAAAACGCTTATTTAGCCCTTGAATACTGTACGGGCCATTTAACATCGAAGCCTAGGACTTTAGCCGCATGAAGGGGGAAATATGGGTCCCGCAGGAATTCGCGCGCCATAAGAACGGCGTCGGCCTGCCCCGAGACAATAATGTTATCCGCCTGAAAAGCCTGCGTAATAACGCCAACAGCGCCGGTTAAAATACCCGTTTCTTCCCTGAATTTTTCTGCAAACTGCACCTGATATCCGGGGGCAACAGGAATTTTCGCATCTGCAACATTACCGCCGCTGGAACAGTCTATAAAATCAACTCCCGCTTCTTTAAGTTTTTTAACCAGTTCAACCGACTGGTCTGCATCCCATCCATCTTTAACCCAGTCTGTAGCCGAAACCCTAACAAAGAGGGGGAGAGTATCGGGTACGGCTTTTCTAACAGCCGAAGCAATTTCCACGGCAAGGCGGCACCGGTTCTCAAGGCTGCCTCCGTATTCATCGGTCCTCTTATTGGATAGAGGGGATAGGAACTGATGAACGAGATATCCGTGCGCCATGTGAATTTCAATAACCTCGAAACCGGCTTTAACGCTTCTTTCGGCTGCAGCGGCAAATTTCTTTACTAATAATTTAATTTCCTCTGTTGATAATTCCTTAGGCGCGGCAAAACCATCGGCAAATGGAATAGCGCTTGGCGCAACGGTCTGCCAGCCTCCATCGTTAAGGGGTATTGAGTTATGCCCTTTCCATGGAGTATAAGTTGAGCCTTTTCTTCCTGCGTGCGCAATCTGAATTCCGGGCACGCAATTCTGTGCTTTAATAAAATCTGTAATCTTTTTAAATCCCTCAATAAATTTGTCGTCCCATATACCAAGGCAATTGGGAGTAATTCTGCCTTCGGGGGAAACGGCCGTAGCTTCGGCAATTACAAGGGCAGCGCCTCCTACAGCCCTGCTGCCAAGGTGCGCAAAGTGCCATTCGCTTGTAAATCCCTCTTCAGCGCTGTACTGGCACATAGGTGAGACGAAAATCCTGTTCTTAAATTCGATACCGCGGATTTTTAGTGGTGTGAATAATCTCTTCATAACGGTTCTCTTTATTTAATGATTGGCATTAAAATAAGAAATTATATTTCAATTTGTCCACCTTGATGAACCGAATTATTTTAAAAAAAAATAAGGAAACAACAAAATTTCTCTTTTACTAATTATTTCCTATTTTTTTGCGGTAAAATCATTTATTACCGGAGAACCGATGAGACAGATTAAAATAACAGTTTTTGTTTTATTGCTTGCGGCGGGGGTATTATCCGGGCAGAACGTCAAGTTCCATTCGTCCGATTCTGAGCTCGATTCCTCCTTTACATGGGCTAAGAAAACTGCCATGTCGTACGTCCATTATAAAGATATAGTGGGGGATTGGTACGAAGCAAGCCTGCCAAACAGGGAGGCGTTCTGCATGAGGGATGTGTCGCATCAGGCAATGGGGGCCGCTGTACTAGGGTTATATTCGCAGAACAAGAATATGTTCGAAAAATTTGCCGTTAACATTGCAAAAAGCCGCGACTGGTGCACATACTGGGAAATTAACCGGTACGATAAACCCGCGCCGGTGGATTACAGAAACGATAACGATTTCTGGTACACGCTTACATCTAATTTTGACGTTATTGACGCCATTTACAGAATGTATTTATGGACCGGGGACGAGGATTATATTAAGAATAATATATTTGTTAATTTCTTCGAAAAGACTTTTAAGGAATACAGGGATAAATGGGAGTTAACCCCCGATAAAATATTCAAAAGAGAAAGGACACTTAATTTATATAAAGACGGGGATAAGAAGGGGAGTAAATTCAACAATGCGCGCGGAATACCCGGCTATAACGAGGGGGGCAAAGGGGAACTGAAGCTTGGCATTGACCTGCTTGCAGCGCAGGCCGCGGCATTAAAGGATTTTGCCCGAATCGAAAAGATTAAAGGGAAAAGAGATGCCAATAAATGGCTATCGGAAGAAAGAAAGGTGGTTAATTTAATAAGGAATAATTTCTGGGATAAGAAAGAGGGGAAATATTATTCCTGTCTTTATGACAACGGCGAAAAGGATTACGCAATTATAGACAGCAACCAATCGTGCGGGCATTATTTAATTTATTTCGGGGCGGAATACAATAAGGGAAGAATAAACGGCCTGCTTGATGAGCTTGTGCGGAACGAAAACCGTTTAATGGTGGAATCGGCCTCTCATATGCCCGAAATCTTTTTCCGCTACGGGCGCGCCAAAGACGCGGTTTATATGATAAAACGCCTTACATCGCCTGCGATGCACAGAAGGGAATACCCCGAAAATTCATTTGCCGTTGCAGGTGCTTTTGCAAACGGACTTATGGGTATTGACCCCGATGCCCCCAATAACAGGATTACGACAATTTCAAATTTAATCCCCTCAATAAGCTACGCTGAATTGGAAGACGTTCCGGTATTCGCCAACCTGATAACGGTTAAGCATACGGGCATTACAGCCACCGAATTTAAGAATGTTTCGGGCAAAACGGTAAGATGGAGAGCATCGTTCAGGGGGAATTATAAATATATATCAGTCGACGGTAAAAGACTGAAAGCCTCATCGGAAAAGGATATTATGGGCAATGCGGTTTCGTATATCGATTTAACAGTGCCGGCGGGCGTTTCAATTACCGCTTCGGTAAAATAAAATTATATTAGTAACTGACAGGTAAGAAAAAGGAGGCTTTAGCCTCCTTTCTCTTTTTAATTATTAAAAAATGATTTTATGCCGGCCACAAGTTTCTGCACGAACGATTCCTTCCGGTTAAGGTATTCATCCCTTAATTTAAGGTTGCTGCTCTGCCTTTCGGCAATAATTTCGCCGAATCCGTTTATAAGGGCCGGCTTTTTATCCACAATTTTCTTCATGGCTTCTTTTGTAATTTCAATAATAACCGAATCGGTTTCCGCCTTTATTGTAGCCGATCTTTTTTCCCCGGTAAAGAGGGACATTTCGCCGAAGAATTCTCCCGGTGCAATAACACCCGCCTTAATTTCCCCGCTTTCACCTGCTTTAATGAATACATTCAGAAGTCCCTCGGTAAGGATGAACATAGAGCTTCCTTCATCCCCGTTGCGTATAATTGTACTCCCCTCGCGGCAGATTGACTGCGCTGCGGATGAATTTAGCTCGTCAACTTCAGCTCTGCTTAAACCGGCAAAAAGTTCAATACGGCTTATCAGGTTGGGCTCTTTATCGGGTTCGAATTTAATGCCCGCAGTTTCAAGATGTTCATCTATGGTGGCGTAAATAAGGTCTTTCATTCTATCGGGGGAATAGTTGACCCAGGGGGCAAAGGTAAAAATAATTTTGTAATCGATTGAATCCTTATTCAGGCTTTTAATATTAATGACGGGACGGGTTTGGCTGTTTTCCCCCGCTTTAATAAGGGCGTGCTTAACTGCGGCCTTCAGAATCCTTTTAGCACGTTCAATGGGAATTTGTCTGCTTAAGCTGATTTCCATGCCGAAATTTATTTCTCTTTCAAGAGCCTGATAGTTCTCAATTATAAAACTGGTGAGCAGAAAATGGGGAATAACAACAAGAGTATTTTCTTCGGAACGCAATTGAAGCGATTTGCCGCTGAAACCGATTACTTTCCCTTTGGTAATTTCCCCCGAAGCCTCGCTGAGAAGCGAAATCCAATCCCCCACTTTGAAAGGGCGCGCTGAATGGACATACCCCTCTTTAGAAAGCTTAAGCAGTTTGGGGCGGGTATAATAGGCAAGCACCATAACAATTATGAATATAAGAATGAATCCGGGGGTAATTTCAATTCCGAAAAGCTTGATAATTAAAATACCCAGCGAAGCGGTATAGATAAAGACTATTACAACATCTTCAATAATGCCTACCGAGCGGGCGCCAAGCGATTCCTTATACTCGCTCTGCCAGATTATTTTTCGTACTATAAAACCGAGTATGTTGGGGAGCGTAAACCAGAATATAATATTAAGCGAATAGTAAAATAATTTGTCTATGCTGTATTCAACGCCGGCATTGGCGGGTATTTTAAAAATATTAAGAGCCAGCACAATTGCCGAAATTAAAAATAATACCGAAGCCAGAACCGGTTTGTTCTCTTTTTCCGATGCCATTTTTCCTGCTCCCTCTTTTATATGAATAATATATAAAAAAATAGAATTACATAGTAACTATAATTAAGGGGGGAATAAGAATTATAACAGGCCTGTCATAAAAAAGGCGTATTGTTTTGGAGCGGTAATTAATTATATATTGCGCTTGAAAACTAAATGCCCCAAACCGGGGGGAAAGGAAAGACTTATGCAGTTGAAATTCGCAAGCATAATAGTTGATGAGCAGGAGAAGGCTCTTAAATTTTATACGGATATTCTCGGGTTTAATAAAATGGCCGATATGCCGATGGGGGAATACAGGTGGCTTACAGTAGTATCCCCCGAAGGGATTGAAGGGATGGAACTTGTGCTTGAACCGGCGCTATTTAAACCTGCCGCGGTTTTTCAGAAAGAATTATTCGATGCCGGAGTTCCAGCGGCGGCTCTTATAAGCAAAGATATTCAAAAGGACTTTGCGGATTTGCAGAAAAAAGGGGTAGTCTTCAGGGGGGAACCTAAAAATTTGGGACCTATTATTGCGGTAACGTTCGAAGATACCTGCGGAAATCTCATAAACCTTGTAGAGCCTTTAATCATTCCTAAATAATATTCAGGGGGCGGCGCGCCCCCTGTTGCTATTTAATATACCTGCCGGCCTTATTTGCGGATAAATGAATCTTTTTCTGAAAAATGACATCATACCATAACTAAAAATTTGTTTAAAACAGATAGAAATGGAGTAAAAATGCGTGTTCACCTTGTGGGAGGTTTCCTGGGAAGCGGAAAGACTACGGCAATATCGAACGGATGCGCTGTTTTGGCGGATAAGGGAATTAAGAACGGAGTTGTTACTAACGACCAGGGGAATTACCTTGTTGACAGCAGATTTATGGCTTTGAATAATATTCCCTCGGCCGAAGTTAAAGGGGGGTGTTTCTGCTGTAATTACGACCAGTTGAACGGGCAGATAAATGAATTGAAAGAAAAATATAATCCCGAAGTTATATTTGCCGAAACGGTCGGTTCGTGCACGGACCTGGTTGCAACCGTTCTTAAACCCCTAATTAAATACAGAAAAAATGATATAGAAAAAGTTACATTCTCAAGCTTTGTCGATTCAGGAATACTTTTGGCCTACCTTAAAGGCAAAGGGCTCCCTTTCGGGTATGAAACAAATTATATATGGGAAAAGCAGATTGAAGAAGCCGAAATACTTATTGTAAATAAAGTTGACTTGCTAGGCCGCGAAGAACTTGACGAACTTAAAAACCTTGCCGGCTTAAAATACAGAT
>DAHYUM010000040.1 GCA_027398005.1 bacterium | reverse complement strand
AGAGAAAACCCCGTCCGCAACTATTTTAATTTCAGAAAGCCTCCCTTTCAGGTTGAAGAGAGATATGCCGCTGAAATTAGCGCCGCACACAACCGCTTCCGAATTGCCGTCGCCGTTAACATCGGCAACCGCAAGCGCCGAAGGGTAGCCGTCGAACCGGTACTGGCTTATAATTCTAATGCCGCCCCCCCGAGGAATAGACAAGAGAGCCGCCTTCCTTTCCCTCTGCGAAATTGCGAAATAGTATAGGTCTTTTCTCCTGTATTGTATAACCGGCTTCAGGTCTGTAATTACAATGGGGGAATATCTTTTAACGGGGGCCGGTTTGCCGGCCGACGGAATGTTTTTTTGAAAAGCGGTATAATTATTAAGGGGATTGAAGAGGAGGAAATCGGTTTTGTTATCGTTGTCATAATCGAGAGTGAAAATTTTTCCAAAAGAGGGATTAACAGCAATTTTGTTTAAAGAGCAAAAGCCGTTCAACGGCAGCTGGCTGTAAATATCAGTGCAGGATAAAATGATAAAAAGGGAGAAGAGCCGGAAAAACTTAACGCGACTTAAGTCTGTTTTGTCTCCTTTCAAGCGCCTCATTGAACCTTCTAATCTCGTCATCAGTTTCCGGAATAATTTCAAATGTTTCAACCGGTTTCACATTTTCATCAACGCTTACAAAAGTTAAATACGCCGTATTGGTGTGCTGAATTTTACCTTCGGTAATCGATTCGCCGTACACCTTCACCCCCACCTCCATAGAGGTTCTGAATGCCCTGTTGACCGAGGCTTTAAGAGTAACAACATTGCCCAGTCTAACCGGGTAATGGAAATCGATCCTGTCTACCGAAGCAGTAACGCAAATACGGTGGGAGTGCTTTGCGGCCGCAAGCGCGGCGCAGATGTCAATCCAGTGCATCAGCTGCCCCCCGAGCAAATTGCCAAGCTGGTTTGTATGGTGCGGCAGAACCAGCTCGGTCATGGTAACTATCGATTCAGAAACTTTTTTTGTTTTTCTGTTCTGCTGGCTCATTTATTTCTTTTCCAATTTTGCGTCTAATTCCTTTACGTCTTTAGCAAGGGGATTATCGGCATAGCGGCTTAAGAAAAGTCCGATATCGGTAAATACTTTCTCGGTCTGCCCTTTGTCAAGCTCCAGTTTCATTCTGTTGTAGAGTGCTTCGGGGGCATATTTGGTATCGTGGTATGTATCTATTACAAATGTGTAATATTTAATTGCCGCGTTGTAGTATTCCATTCTTTGATAAATAACCGCACTGTTGAATTCCTTTTCGGCAAGCTTGTCGTTCATTTCGCTTATTTTCTTTTCGGCATCGGCTACCTTGGGGTTGGTAGGGAAAAAGTTAATAAACGACTGGAATTCCTCGATTGCCTTTTTAGTGAATGTCTGGTCGAGAGAGTAATGGGGGGATTGTTTATAATACGATTCGGCGAGCATATACTGCGCGTCGGGTACAAAAGAGCTTGCCGGAATATCCCTGATAAGCTTGCTGAATTCATAAGCCGCAAGATAATACTGGTCCCTCTGGAAATAGGTCATTGCCAGATAATACTGAGCCTTGTCGTAAACCGAAGAACCGGTGTTGTTGAGAAGAATCGACTGGAATTCGGGTATGGCGTATTCGTAATCCTCGTCGTTATAAAGGCTCATTGCGTATTTATAATGCTCTTCGGCAGTCATGGATGACGTATCAACTTTTTTGGAACAGGCGGTAAAAGCCAGCACAATAAGGGCCGCAACAGGTAATATTCTTTTAATAAACAATGTATTTTCCTCTTAATTCATTTATTTCTTTATTATATATAACCGTAATATAGTCATTTTACGGTTGAATTTTTAATTCTCTTCTATTTGCTTCTGACTGTAAAAAGGAGATAAATAGTTGTAATGGCCGCGCCAATTGCAATTACCGGCTCGAGAATGCTTGAGAAAAAGGGCTCGGCGGGAATTTCGGGATTGGCGAACGGGAGCGAAGCGCCCGCAAGCTCCTTCAATTTTCCATACTCAACCGTATCTTTGCTGGTGTATTCAAAATGGGCCGTTGATGCCTCCCCTCCTGCCTTATTTAACCCCGCAAAACCTTTTAGGTAAACCTCACGCTCTACATAGTTGGTGCCTAAAAAACTCTTCGTAAAAACCTCGCCGTATTTTACCCCCGCATCTTCAACGGTATAGTTAAGAATATAGCCGGCATTTTCCTTCTGCTGGTTAACAGTACAGTAGGCGCCCGCCTTTTCTATAAGGGGATTTTTCAGAATTGCCAGAGCGGGGGAGGAATTGTAATCAATATAAACCCTGCTTTCCCTTTGAACTTTATCTTTCAGCAGCTGCGCGGCGGAATTATCTATAAGTGAATAAACCTTCTCCACATTAGTAACAGCCTGCCCCCGTGCAGCAAGGGGAATCATTAAAGTAAAAAGTAATATGCCAATAGTCTTTCTCATTTAATTATCTTCTGCCCGCGGCAATTTCTTTAAGTGCGGCAATTCTCTCTTCGGTAGGGGGATGAGTAGAGAATAATTTCATCATCGATTTTCCGCTTAGAGGATTTACAATAAACATATGTGCAGAAGCGGGCCCCGCATTAGGCATGGGCACAATATCGCGCGCCTTTGAAAGTTTATCGAGAGCGCCTGCAAGGCCAAGCGGTTTGCCGCTAATTAAAGCGCCCCCTTCATCGGCCATAAATTCCCTTCTGCGCGAAATTGCCAGCTGGATAAGCAATGCGATTACAGGAGCCAGCAGTATGAGAAGCAAATCCCCAATACCGCCTCCTCTATCGTCATCGCGGCTTCTTCCTCCGCCGAATATAAGTGCCCACTGGGCTAGATTTGCAATCATGGAAATTGTGCCCACCAGTGTGGCGGCTATTGTCCCTATTAATATATCCCTGTTCTTAACGTGAGTAAGTTCGTGCCCGATAACCCCTTCCAGCTCGTCGCGGCTTAGAATCTGCATAATGCTGTCAGTAACTGCAACTGCTGCGTTCTGAGGATTTCTACCGGTAGCAAATGCATTTGGGGAAGGGTTATGCATAATATAAACTTTAGGCATCGGGAGCCCCGCTTTGCCCGAAAGTTTTTCAACAATTTCATAAAGCTGGGGATATTCATCCCTTGTAACAGGCTTTGCGCCGTACATTGTTAAAACAATTTTATCGGAAAACCAGTAGGAGCCGAAATTCATTAATATTGAGAAGGCAAAGGCAATCATTAAACCGGACTGCCCCCCAATCAACTGGCCCACCAGCATAAAAAGTGCCATCATAACTGCCATTAGAAATGCTGTCTTAAGAGCGTTCATTTTTATCCTTGCATCTGTTATATTATTCTATTATGCAAACTTATAAATAATTTTTCATTTTTTAAGGCTTGCCTGTTTCTAACATTAACAAAAATTGATTTGTTCCCGTAATTTTGGCAATTAGAAGGGGTAAAATATTTTACCTTGCCTTTATTTGCATTTATACTTAAAATCAGGGCGTAAAATTGAGGAAATTATGAAGTTCACCCTTAAAATCTGCCTTTTTTTATCATTTTTCGCTGTTTCTACCCACGGGCAGACCCTATTCGAGTTCCTTAAAGTTGACGCCAGCCCCCGCTCGGCATCCCTGGCCGGCAGTTTTGTAGCCGCCAGCGAAGACCCGAATATTATTTTCTACAATCCGGCTGGCATTGCCACACTTAAAGATATCCCCGTTTCCTTTTCATATATAAAGTACCTTATGGATGTTAATATGGCCGCACTTGCCGCCTCGTACGATTTTAAGGGAATTGGACGCTTCGGGGCCGGAGTTCAGTACATTAATTACGGCAGTTTTAACGAAATGAGCGAAGACGGAATTAAAACGGGCGAATTTCATGTAGCCGATTTTGCTTTCACACTCGGCTACTCAAATATTCTCGATTCCAACTTCTCTTACGGCGTTAATGCCAAATTCATTTACTCGGGCATTCAGGACCGTTCGTCAACGGCCGTAGCGTTCGATTTGGGACTTCTTTACATATTCCCCGAATCGAACTGGAGTTTCGGATTTTCGGTTCTTAACCTTGGCAACCAGTTAAAGGCATATTATACAACAAAGGAAGATTTACCCGTTGATATGAGGCTCGGGTTTGCAAAACAGTTTGCCGCCGTTCCCCTTAAAATTTATTTCTCTTTTAATAATATGGCCGATAGGGAGGATAAATTCCTCGATCATTTCAAGCATTACACATTCGGGGGGGAATTAAGATTAAGCAAGGTTCTTAAAGCGCGTCTGGGTTACGATACCCAGATTCACAAGGATTTGAAAATAGGCACTACTGCAGGCCTGGCCGGGCTCAACCTCGGTTTCGGCATTACGGCAGGCAATTACTTCTTCGATTATTCCTTCTCATCATTAGGGCCGGTCGGCTCACTGCACAGGTTCGGGCTTTCTACGAATTTATAATAATAAAAAAGCGCATTGACTTTACAATGCGCTTTTTCAAATCTCAATTACTTTACACTTTTATTTTTTATAGGGCGTTGAAAGGTACTGCTTGGCCAGAGTGTGCGAATCGCCCCTCGGCTTCATATCGAGCACTTCATTGTAGCATGCAACAGCCTTATCCCTCATTCCCAATTGGTCGTAAATCATACCCAGATAGAGCACCGTATTCTGAAGGAAGCCCGAGGGCTCTTTTTTATCCAGAATTCTTGAAAGCTTTTCCGATTTTTCATAATAAACGCGTGCCGAATCGGTCATATCTTTCTTCTTGAAATTATCGCCTATATAATAATAAGCCTCGCGGCGCGCGCGGTCGTTATAACCGAAATATCCCTTGCCGGCTTTCTTCAATACATCCCTAAAGACATCAACCGCCTTTGCAAGGTCGTTTTTGCGGTACAACGTTGTTCCGTAATACCTTTCGAATACCGGATTATCGGGAAAATCGTTCAGAAGAAGGTCGAGGTATTTAATAGTTTTGTCATTATCGTTTTCAAAGCTGAAATAAATAGTCATTAAAAAATAACGCGCTTCATATTTAGCATATTTCCCATGTATAGCAACATCTTCCAACTCACGCAGACCTCTTTCCTTATCGCCGCTTGGGAAAAAGACCATAAAAGGCTTTACCACCGGGTATTTTTTCGGAATAACATCGGCATAGTAATGGTAAATCCCGAATCCTAGCTGAACATCAACGTTTTTCGGATTCAGCTGGTAGGCTTTTATAATAAGCCCAAGCCCCTCTTTTCCATCCATTGCGGCTTTAAACCAGCTTTCCCTAATGGCAAGCAGTCTTCCCCTGAAACCGAGCGCACCCCCTTTGAAGAACACTGCATCGGCATTCTTCGGGTTATTATCCAGAATATCGTCGCACATATCAATCACTTCTTCAAGCTGTTTATAGAACCCGTCGTCGTAGCTTTCATTGTCAATATCAACCGCAATGCGCCACCATGTAATCATGGCCTTAAAGAATTTGCCTGCCGGGTGCTGAGGGAATTCCTTTTCGACTTCCGAAAAAGTCCTTTCGGCATCGTCGAACTTGATTCCGTAAATCTGATTTATTCCCGCAACAAGAAGTGAATCGTATTTCTTCCAGTCGTAATTCTGTCCCTTTACGGCGGCGGCCGAAAGGATTAGCAGAATAAAAATTGTCTTTTTCAATTCGTCCCTTTTATTCCATTAATTTACAAATGCATTAATGTACCATCTTTAAACTAATTATTTTTAACGAGAGTGGAAATGCATTTAAATGGGTATTTAATTAAAAAACGTTTAACAATTAGACGGGCCGAAACTCAATCAGGTTAAAAAAAACAGCCGGCAATGCCGGCTGTTAAATAAAAATTCAAATAAGCAGATTAAGCTATTTTCTGCGGGGCCTGTACATATCGGTTGCGTGACCGTAAAACACTTCGGCGGCACCCATCATAGTTTCGGATAATGTGGGATGCGGATGAATTGTAAGAGAAAGGTCCTTAACCACGGCTCCCATTTCAATCGCGAGGGTTCCCTCGGCAATCATATCCCCCGCACCTACGCCGGCAATTGCCACTCCCAGAATCCTCTCGGTTTCCGGCTCAATAATCAGTTTGGTCATTCCCTCGTTTCTATCCATGGTGGTGGCTTTTCCGCTTGCGCCCCACGGGAATTTAGCCACTTCAATTTTAATTCCTTTTTCCTTTGCTTCGGTCTCGGTCAATCCGGCCCATGCAATTTCGGGATCGGTAAATACAACAGCCGGTATTGCGTTCGGTTCGAAAGCGGTCTTATGCCCTGCAATAGCTTCAACAGCGGTCTTCCCTTCGGCAGCGGCTTTATGCGCAAGCATTGGGTTGCCTACAATATCCCCTATGGCATATATATTCGGGTCGGCACTCTTTAACTGTTTATCTACAATTACAAATCCTCTTTCGTTTACCTTAACGCCGGTGTTCTCAAGCCCAAGCCCCGATGTAACCGGCTTCCTTCCGATTGATATAAGCACTTTATCGAATATCTGTTCCGGTTCGGTTACATTCTTTCCTTCAAATTTTACTTTAAGACCTTCAGGCACTTCGGTAATTGAAACCACTTTGGTTTCGAGCATTATTTTTTCAAGTTTCTTTTCCAGTCTGCGGGAGAGGGCTGTTACAAGGTCCCTGTCGGCGCCGGGGAGTAAGCCGGGTGTCATTTCAACCACAGTTACGCGGCTTCCCAATGCGGCATATACCGAAGTCAATTCAAGCCCGATATATCCGCCTCCAATTACAAGCATTCTTGCCGGTATATCGTTAAGCTCAAGCGCACCGGTAGAATCAATTACCCTTGGCGAATCGATAGATAAGCCGGGCACTTTAACAGGCACCGAGCCGGTTGCAAGAATTGCTTTGCCGAAAATTACATCCTCGGCGGTTCCGTCTGTTTTTTTAACTCTTATTGTGGTCGAATTAAGGAATTCCCCCCTGCCCTGAATATAATTTACTTTTCTCTGTTTCGAAAGCTGACCTAATCCCCCGGTAAGTTTATTAACCACTCCGTTTTTAAATTCGCGCAGTTTATCCACATCAATTTTAGGAGCGCCGAATTCGACTCCCCATTTCTTTGCTTCTTCAGCCTCCGAAATAAGTTTTGCAATATGGAGCAACGCCTTGGAAGGAATACACCCTCTGTAAAGGCAAACTCCCCCCGGATTTTTTTCAAGGTCAATCAAAGTAACATCCATTCCAAGGTCTGCCGCCAAAAAAGCAGCCGCATAACCGCCGGGGCCTCCCCCTAAAACCGCTAACTGTGTGTTTACCGCCATCTCTCTACCATTTTTTCAATTATTAAATAAATTATTTTTTATTCCGGCCTTGGACCGGCTGTTTTCATAACTACGGAAACTTCGAGCTTATCGTCATCTTCGTTGTTAACTAAAAACTCTTCTTTCATCCTGTCTATATATAAAATGCCGTCAAGGTGGTCAAGTTCGTGCTGGATGCAACGCGCCATCTTTCCCTCCCTCTCAATTACATTTTCCTTTCCGTCACGGTCGAAATATTTAACCTTAATTTTTGTAAACCTCTCAACCATGCCGGCATATCCGGGTAACGAAAGGCATCCTTCGTAATCCTGTCCGCTTCCTTCCGATTCGATAATTTCGGGGTTTACCATTTCGAAATATTCCCCTTCATATTCAATTACGGTAATTCTTTTAAGTACGCCAACCTGGTTGGCGGCAAGGGCGGCTCCCTCTCCGCTGGCCCGCAATGCGGCCGCCATCGAATCGATAAGTTCCCCCAGCTTTTTATGGAAGACCGTAACCGGTTTCGCTTTCTGCCTAAGAACCGGATCGCCGAATAATACTATTTTTAATTTTCTGCTTCGCATAATGCCGGAATTGTTTTATAAGAATTCAACGCAAAAAAGCAATGCATTCTTTTTTACATTGAACCGGGTGAATAAATTATTTAAAATTCCCGCCGGATATTAAATCCGAAGGGGGAACATACAAGCTGGTTTCCCCGGATTTTTCCGGGGCAACAGGAACCTGTACTTTGTGCAGGTTTCCTTTTTTAACCCGCACGCCAAAATTAATAACACCGTGCCGGCAAAACAACCGGCACTGTAAAAAAGAACTATCCTTCAAGACTAAGCAGGAACGGATTTTCGAGCGCTTCAATAACCCATCTTATAAATCGGGCTCCGTCCGCGCCGTCAATTACCCTATGGTCGTACGAAAGGGAAAGAGGAAGCATAAGCCTCGGCTCGAACTGTCCTTCTGTATAAACAGGCTCGTACGAACTTCTTGATACGCCTAAAATAGCCACCTCGGGGGAGTTTACAACTGGAGTAAAATAAGTGCCCCCTATGCCCCCCAGATTGCTTATAGTGAACGAGCCCCCCTGCATATCTTCAAGCGATAATTTTTTATCCCTTGCGCGCGCCGACACCTCATTCAATTCCTTTGAAAGCTGAATTATATTTTTCTTATCAACATCCCTAATAACCGGAACAAGAAGCCCGCGGTCGGTATCAACGGCAAGGCCTATATTAAAATATTTTTTGTAGATAATTTCGTTTTTATCCATATCAACGCTGGAATTGAACTGGGGGAATACTTTAAGCGCTGAGGCAATTACCTTAATAAGTATAGCCGTAATTGTAAGCTTACCCCCTTCCTGCTCAACCTTTTTGCCGAACTGCTTTCTAATTTCTTCGAGCTTTGTTATATCGGCTTTATCGAACTGTGTAACATGAGGTATAGAGCCCCACGAATAACTTAAATGCTCGGCAGTCTTGCGGCGTATGTTGCTCATCTGCTTTCTTTCAAAATCGCCCCATTTGCCAAAGTCGGGCAAAGGCTCAGCCTGAATGCATAATGCGTTGCGCGGGCATCCGGTTGCCGCGTACTGCTCGTTTAATCCTTTTGCGTAAGCCTTAACATCTTCAATTGAAATGCGTCCTCCCGGTCCGAGCCCCATAACCATATTAATGTTAATGCCAATTTCGCGCGCAAAGCGGCGCACGCTTGGCGCGGCAGGCACAATTAATTGGGGCACAGTGTTAACCTTAACGGGAATTTCGGACTGCGCAAAGAATTTTTCCGCCTTCGAAGTTTCCGCTTCCTGTAAAACCGGAGCCGGCGCTTCTTCTTTTTTTACCGGTGCGGAAATCTTTGTTTCCTGCTTTGGTTTAGGCGAAGTGGAAACGCCTTCAACGGTAAAGATAACTTCGCCAACTTTAGCCTTACTTCCCTCTTTAACAAAAACCTCCTTAACAATGCCGCTAATATCAGAAGGCACTTCGACGGTTGCTTTGTCGGTTTCAATTTCAATTACTGTCTGGTCAACTTCAACCTTATCCCCCGCCTTAATAAGCAGTTTGGTTATATCGGCGCTTGCAATATTTTCACCCAAGTGCGGCAGTACAAATTCAAAGGTTCCGGTTACCGCTTTTGCCTCGGGCACGCTCTTAATTACATCTTCCTTTACCGGTACTTCTTCCGGGGCAGGGGTTGGTTTAGCGGCCGGTTTAACTTCCGGCTTCTCGGCTTTAACTTCGGCGGTTCCGGTTTCAAAAGTAAATACCACCGCGCCTACTTTTAATTTTTCACCTTCTTTAACGAATACTTCTTTAACAACGCCTGCGTATTCAGAAGGGACTTCAACGGTAGCTTTATCGGTTTCAATTTCAAGCACGGACTGGTCGGCCGCAATTTTATCCCCCGGTTTAACAAGCACTTTAACCACATCGGCGGTAAGAATATTTTCTCCAAGTTCAGGTAATTTAAATTCCGTTATCATTTTATTTCCATACTAATTTTAATTTTCGAAATAAAGAATTATGATTTAGCGGGGTCCGGTTTAGCAGGATTGATCCCCAAATCCTTAACAGCCTTCTTCAAAACATCCTGTTTCAATTCGCCGTTTTTAACAAGTGCGTACAATGTTGCGTAAACAATATGCTTGGCGTCAACTTCAAAAAAGTCGCGCAGGGCTTTTCTTCCTTCGCTCCTTCCGAATCCGAATGTGCCCAATGTTGTAAGAGGGCCGGGGAGCCATTTTGCTATAGAATCGTTCTGAATCTGCACATAATCGGAAGCAGATACGAATACTCCCTTTGCATCCTTTGTAGCTTCGGTTATATAAGGGGTCTTTTCTTTACCGGGATTAAACATATTGTGCCTTTCAACTGACTGAGCGTCCAGATGCAGGTTCTTGTAGCTTGTAATGCTCCATATATCCGATGCCACATTATAATCCGCTTCAAGAATTTCGGCGGCTTTAATAACTTCGTTTAGGATTGTTCCGCTTCCCATAAGGTTGGCTTTAACTTTGGCGTTCTTTTTAGCGGCCGATTTGAATTTATACATTCCCTTAAGAATGCCTTCCTTTGCTCCTTTTGGCATAGGGGGCTGTGCGTAATTCTCATTCATAAGGGTAATATAGTAAAATAGTTTTTCCTGTTTTTCGTACATACGGTAAATGCCGTCCCTTATAATTACCGCCAGTTCGTATGCGAAAGCTGGATCGTAAACCATTAAACTGGGTATGCTGTAAGCAAGCAGTGTGCTGTGCCCGTCCTGATGCTGAAGCCCTTCGCCTGCAAGAGTGGTTCTTCCCGCTGTAGCGCCAAGCATAAAACCTTTAACCTGCATATCGGCGGCGGCCCATGCAAGATCGCCCACTCTCTGGAAACCGAACATTGAATAGTAAGAGAAGAATGGAATAGCGTTAATGCCGTGGTTTGCGTATGCGGTTCCCGCAGCAATAAAGGAAGACATAGAGCCCGCTTCGGTAATTCCCTCTTCAAGAATCTGCCCGTTCTTGGCTTCCTTGTAAAATAAAAGTGAATCTTTATCAACCGGTTCGTAAAGCTGTCCCGTGTGGGAATAGATACCAATCTGCCTGAACAGGGCTTCCATGCCGAAAGTTCTGGCTTCGTCGGGTACAATAGGCACAATCAAATTGCCCAGTTCTTTTTCCTTAAGAAGTTTTGCCAGAATGCGCACGTAAACCATTGTAGTTGAAACCTCGCGCCCATCGGTGCCCGCGTAAAATTCTTCAAACACATCTTCGCCGGGTGTTTTAACGGGAGGATTCTTTACAATTCTTTTAGGAACCGAACCCCCCAAAGCCTTTCTTCTTTCCTTCAAATATTTTATTTCTTCGCTCTCCTCATCGGGCTTATAAAAAGGGGCATTGTGAATTTCGTCGTCGCTTATCGGAATGCCGAAACGTGTTCTGAAACTTTTCAGTTCGTCGTCATTCAATTTTTTCTGCTGATGGGTTATATTCTTTCCTTCACCCGCTTCTCCCAATCCGTAACCTTTAATAGTCTTGGCAAGAATTACCGTGGGCGCGCCTTTATGCTCAACGGCGGCTTTGAAAGCGGCGTAAACTTTTTCCGGATCGTGCCCCCCTCTTTTCATTTTTTCAAGATATTCATCGGAGTATTTTTCTATAAGCTTAAGAAGCGCTGGGTATTTGCCGAAGAAATTTTCACGTATATATTTGCCCCCTCTAACAACGTGATTCTGAGATTCACCGTCGAGAGTTTCATTCATTCTTCTTATTAGAAGCCCTGTTTTATCCTCTTCAATAAGAGAATCCCATTCGCTGCCCCATATAACCTTAATAACATTCCAGCCTACACCCCTGAAGTTCGCTTCCAGTTCCTGAATTATATTTCCGTTCCCGCGCACGGGACCATCGAGGCGCTGTAGATTGCAGTTAATAACGAATATAAGGTTATCAAGATTTTCCCTTGCGGCTAGCGACATAGCGCCTAAAGCTTCGGGCTCGTCAGTTTCGCCATCCCCTAAAAATGCGTAAACTTTAGCATCGCTCGGTTTCATCAGTCCCCTGTCTTCAAGATACCGGTTAAAGCGTGCCTGATAAATTGCCTGGATAGGACCGAGTCCCATAGAGACTGTGGGGAATTCCCAAAAATCGGGCATCAGCCATGGATGAGGATAGGATGATAATCCGCCCCCCGGTTTTAATTCCCTTCTGAAATTTTGCAGCTGTTCTTTAGAAAGCCTGCCTTCAAGATAAGCGCGTGCATAAATGCCGGGCGCCGCATGCCCCTGAAAATAAATCATATCCCCCGGCTGGTCGCCATCCTTGCCGCGGAAGAAATGGTTGAAAGCAATTTCGTACAAAGTGGCGGCCGAAGCGTATGTGGAAATATGTCCCCCAATGCCGGGCTCCTCTTTGTTAGCCCTTACAACCATAGCCATAGCATTCCAGCGTATAATGCTTTTAATGCGCCTTTCAATTTCGCGGCTTCCCGGGAAATTTGGCTGTTTATCCCTTGGTATTGTATTAACATGAGGGGTGTTGGCAGTAAAGGGAAGTTCTACGCCGAACTTGTGAGCGTACATGCTTAGTTCATGTAGAATCTGTTTAACCCGGTCGGATCCTTCGGTTTTAAGAACATATTCAAGCGATTCGAGCCATTCTTTAATTTCAAGTTCTTCGTCGGTCAGTTTGTTCGAAATATCATCCATTTTTTATCCTTATAGCAAGTTGGAATATTAAGATGTTAAAATCTTTATTAATTAACTACAAAATTTATAAAAAGGCAATATGCGCTTTTATTACATTATAACGGATTTTTACCCGTTTATAGTTCCGGAACGGGCACAATATTTGGGATATTTTAACGGATTTTGATGGGAATTGAGGGGGAAGTAATTAATATTTTTTTGCAATGTTGACCACCCCCCTGCCCCCCTCCTTACCAAGGAGGGGGTGATTGTGTATTGCCCTGAAATAGATTTACAAAAGCTGAAAAAATGAGATTACATTTTCCCCCTTATTACTAGGAAGGGATTGATGTATCGTCATGAAATTGATTGATAAAACCGAGAAATGCAAATACAATTTCCCCCTCCTTAACAAGGAGGGGGATTAAGGGGGTGGTTTACACCGTGCTGGATTTAACTACCCTACAACGGCTCTACAAATTCTGAATGATTCCGAATAAATTCCCGAAAGGATCGATAACCGAAGCTGTTAATGTGCCGTCTCCGTTATCAATAACATCTTTATTCCTCTGCGCGCCAATAAGAAGGAGGTGTTTAAATACTGCCTCAATATCGGTAACCTCCCAGAATGGCATCTGTCCATTTTGACTTACGGCCTCGGGCCTAATGCCGGGTACCAGGACAAGCTCAAAGCCGCTTATATCGAAAACCGCAAGCTCAGGCTCTTCAATAAAGGGAGTAATTTCAAGAGCGCGCGAATACCAATCCTTTCCCTTATCCATATTTTCAACTGTATAAACGGCGCGCTGCAGCCCCGCGAACATATCCGAATCGAAACTATCGAACGAACTCTTCTTACGTCCGATATTCAAAATCTCCTTTGCCCTCTTAAGATCTTTATTAAGCACAAGAAGCCTTACCTTAAACACAAACTGAAGGTTCGGGGTCATTCCCCCCGCGTCGTCTTTAGATACAATTGAGTATATCCCGTTTTCGTTCAGCACCTGTTTGTCAATCTGGGCGCTCATTTCATCGGAGTATTTCTGCAGAACAACTGTCCTGTTCAAATCTGCATTGCCGTAATCCTCCTCATCCGGCTCAACCATCGGCACCGTATTCCGGGTAAAGGGAGCATCGGCGGCATTTAAGTCGGCCCCGCACACACTGCAGAAGTTATCATCGGCATTTACTTCGGCGCCGCATTCTGCGCAGTAATAATTTTCATCTTTCATTTTATTCTCCTATTCCCTAAAGCGGGAATAAATAAGTTCATCTACAAGCATTCCGTTTTTAAAAGCATTATTCGCAAGCCTTGCTTCAACTTTAAATCCGTTTTTAACAAGTACAATGCTCGAAACTTTATTAGGCTCGTACACTTTAGCGTAAATTTTATTTATCTCAAGATTCTCGAATCCGTATTTTACAATGCTCTTTACCGCCGAGGTGATAATGCCGTTATTCCAGTAAGGCTCGCCAAGCCAGTACCCCAGTTCCGCATTGAACCTGTACTCGTCTTTCTGAATATGGAGCCCTATAGCGCCAACGGCGCTGCCGGCAACATCAATGGCAAATATTTTCCCGGTAATTCCGGGAATGAATATTTCAATAAACTCAAGCGCGTCCTTTCTTGTATACGGATATGGGAACCGGTCCATAAGAAATTTAGACACATTAAAATTATTTGCGTTTTCGGCAACCGAATCGGCATCGTTGATATTAAAATCGCGCAGCTTAAATTCTAATTTCTGCATATTTGTATTAATAATTCCTTCAATGCTTTATATAATTATAGTTAATTCCGCTCAAAGTGGGAATGGCTTCTTTATAAATTAAACTAAAAAAAAGGCGGATAATAAATCCGCCTTAAAGTAATAACCATTTCCCCTGCCTGCATTTAAACAGTTTTTGTAAGAATATTGATTAAAGTTTTTCTTATTCAAAAATCCTAACAATCTCCCTGCAGAAACGGATAAGCGATTCCATTGCCGATTCCGGCGTGGGATATTTATTCTTCATTTCAAGTTTCATAGTATCGTTAGTCTGTTTGAAATGCACATCGTTCGGATACCGGTCAACAACATACTGCATTAAGACTGCAAATTTATTCTTGTAATAATCTTCTTTTTCCCCTTTGGGCAGTATTAAAGATATATGCGTTTTCTGTACAACAATGCGTTCGAACATTGCAAAAGAAGCGTGGAACCTTAAAAGGGCGGCAAGGATAAGCCTTTCAACCAGAAGGGGCATTTTGCCGAACCGGTCAGTCATTTCCTCTTTAATTTCATCCACTTCATCAGTCTTAAGCATAGAGAAAAGCGCGGTGTAGAAGCTTAGCCTGTCCGCCTGGTCGGGCATATAATCCTGAGGGATACCAATTTCGAAATAAGTATCAATAGTAGGTTCCGTTCTTTCCTGATGCTTAGGCAGGTCCTTAAATATATCCTTAAATTCCTCTGTCTTAAGTTCTTCAACGGCTTCATCAAGCAGTTTCACATAGAGATCGAAACCAACCGAATCGATAAATCCGCTCTGTTCGGTTCCGAGCAGGTTGCCCGCTCCCCTAATTTCAAGGTCGCGCATTGAAATGCTGAACCCTTCCCCCAGGTCGGTATATTCTTCAATAGCCTGCAGCCTCTTAACGGCTTTCTTGGTTATTGTGTTGAGGGATGGAACAATGAAATAAGCATACGCCTGCCTGTCTGAACGCCCCACCCTTCCCCTAAGCTGATGAAGCTCTGCCAGCCCAAAACGGTCTGCCCGGTTGATGATTATAGTGTTTACGTTGGGAATATCGAGCCCGCTCTCTATAATCTTGGTGGAAATAAGCATATGATATTTTTTATTGAGAAAATCGTAAATAACATTCTCCAGCATAGCCGGTTTCATCTGCCCGTGCGCAACGCCTATGTTTATCTCGGGAATATATTTTTTTATATAGGAAGAAATTTTATCAATGGACTGCACCCTATCGTGCACAAAATAAACCTGCCCCCCTCTTTTAATTTCCTCCATAATCCAGTGCCTTATTTTCATAATATCGAAAATTTCGACCTTGGTGTATATAGGCTGTCTGTTAGGGGGCGGGGTGGAAATTATTGAAAGATCCCTTGCGCCTAAAAGGGACATATTAAGTGTACGTGGAATAGGGGTGGCTGTTAATGTAAGTGTATCTATGTTGGCCCTGAATGAACGGAGCTTTTCCTTTGCCATAACGCCGAACCGGTGCTCTTCATCTATAATAAGAAGCCCGATGTCTTTAAACTGGACATCTTTCGAAAGGAGCCTGTGGGTTCCTACAACAATATCCACCTTTCCTTCCTTAAGCTTTTCGGTAATCTCTTTCTGTTTTGCCTTATTCTGAAAACGGGACATCGCTTCAATTCTTACAGGGAACTGCGCAAGCCTGTCCTTAAATGTATTGTAATGCTGTTCTGCAAGAATGGTAGTAGGCACAAGAACAGCAACCTGGCGGCTGTCGTTAACGGCTTTAAATGCGGCGCGTACCGCAATTTCCGTTTTGCCGAACCCGACATCGCCGCATACAAGGCGGTCCATCGGGTTATCGCTTTCCATATCCTTCTTACCCTCTTCGGTAACCTTATACTGGTCGGGCGTGTCTTCGTAGAAGAAAGATGCCTCAAGCTCCCTCTGCCATATTGAATCGGGGCTGTACGAAATGCCCGGGGTCGATTTTCTTCGGGCGTAAAGAGTTATTAATTCGCGTGCGGCTTCTTTTATCTGCGCTTTAACTTTCTTCTTGGTTGTTTTCCATTCGCTGCTGCCCAGAACCGAAAGGCGCGGTTTTACATTTTCCTTTGAAGAGAATTTTTTAACCAGCGAAAGATAATTGAGGTTAACGTAAACTATACCCCCTTCGGCATAAAGTATTTTAATCGATTCCTGTTCAATAGAACCAATCTTAATGGTTTCCAGCCCCGCGTACTGACCTATGCCGTAGTTTTCGTGAACTACATAATCCCCTTTGGTAATTGATGCGAAATCTTTTACGCGCGATTTTTTATACCTCTGCTTGGCTGTAATTTTTGTACGGTACGGCTTGTTGAAAATCTGGTAATCGGTAAGTACCGCAATGTTATTCTTTCTTGCAACAAAACCCTCTTTAATGGGGAGTATAACAATTTTAATTTTCTTATCTGCAATGAGCCCCGCAAGCTCCTCCCTGAAATCGGAAAGTAGTTCCCTTATCTTTCCCCCCTGAAGGTCGTTCTCTACCGTAATTATTGTAAGTATATCCTTTGCGGCATAATCTTTTAAAGTTTCAAACAGTCTTTCGAAATTCGAGTTAATTGCGGGCGCGTCGTTTAGCCCGGCGCTGAAACGGTCTTCGCGCGAAGCTATTTCCTCTTCAATAAGCCATAGGGCCTTTTTAGAAAGGAGCTCTTCGGCATTATTAACTGCCCCCTCTTTATATTCATCTTCATCGCCTGCCGGTGCTTTTTCGCCGGCTTCAAAAATTTCCTCTTTAAGTTCCGGGTCAATATCATCGGCCGAACCGGGAAGCTCTTCTTGAACACCGGCAGAAAAGAGTTTGTTTAATTCGTACTCCGATGCAATTACAAGGGGATTAAGCAGGTATTCAAAAATATCGGTAAAAGATGCGGCTTCATCGGCGGCAAGCTGAGCGGCAAGAGTAACATATTCAACCTGCTTGGCCGAACGCTGGCTTTCGGGATCGAAATAGCGTATCGATTCGAGGAAATCGCCGTCAAATTCAAGTCTGCACGGCTGTTTCTCGCTGTATGACCAGAAATCGATAATCGACCCGCGAACGGAAAAATTACCCGGCACATCAACATACTTTTCCCTGTTGTAATTAAGGGTGCCGAAATACTCCATCATATCGTCGTAAGATATTTCCCCCCCCGCGGTAATTTTGGTGGTATTCTTTTCAAGCGATTTCGGGGAGGGGATTTTTATATTAAGCAGTTCGTATGTGGAAACAAGAATAAATCCGCTTGCCGAATTTATTCCGGTCAGTTTTTCCTGAAGCGAATCTTTTTTAAAATCATCTATTGTAATTATCGGTTTTTCAACCCCCAGAATGTCAAGCTCAACCTTTGTTTCGTTTGCCTTCTGAATATCGGGCATAAGAATGAAAATCTGGTCAATTTCAGCCGAAAGGGATGCGGCAAGCAGACACTTGGCCGAACCGTGAAGGGGCGAGGTGTAAATCTTTTTCCATATTTTTTTTGAAGACGCCGCTTTATCGCGCAGCTGTATAAGGGGGTCTATGCTTTTTAATAAATCGCCTGCCTGCTGTAACATTATATTTCTTTCTTTTAAAATAGATTCACCTTTCCACGGCAAAATGCCGGGAAATAACCTTACTAATTTAGCTTATTATTAAGGGAAAGTGAAATATGCTCTCCGGCTTTTACAGCCGTTTCTTTAAATTTTATCCAATTATATAATATGCTCACGGATTGTTAATTCCCTTGTTTGAAAGTCTTTAATTTTTTATTATATAAACAGAAAACTCTTCATTTAATATGGGCGGGACTATGAAACTAACTAAAGCTGGAAAACCGGCGGAACTTAAACCAAACGACTTAAAATGGACTTGCGACCCGTGCACATTTGCTTTCGAATCCACCAGTACACTTAAACCTATTGAAGGTATTATAGGACAGGAAAGAGCACTTAAGGCCTTGAAGATAGGAGTTGATTTAAAAGCACAGGGATTCAATATTTTTGTAACGGGTCTTTCGGGAACAGGAAAATTTTCTACTATAAAAAAGATGCTCGAATCTATCAGGCCGAACTGCACAGAACTGATGGACTATGCGTACGTAAATAATTTTAAGGATAGCGACCGGCCTATGCTCCTTTCGTTCCAATCCGGGACCGCCGCCAAATTTAAAAAAGACCTTGCCAATGCAATTAAATTCCTGCAGGAAAAAATTCCGCAGCTGCTTGATACCGAACCTTTCGTTTCGACTAAAAAGAAACTCTATACCGAATATGGAATTGCTCAGCAGGAAGCATTGAAGGGGTTCGAGAAAAAACTTAAAAAAGACCATTTTACACTGGGACAGGTTAAGGTTGGCGAACTGGCGCGCCCCGAAATTTTTGCCTTGATTGAAAACGAACCGGTTATGGTTACCCAGCTTGGGGAATATGTTGCCGACGGCAAAATAAGCGAAGACCAGGCCGAACAGATTACTACTAAATATACCGGTTACCAGGAGGAACTGCAGAGGGTTTTTAAGGAAAGCCTTAAACTCAGCCAGGAATTCCAGGAAAAAATGCTCTCTATTGAAAAAAATGCAATCAAAGATATTGTTGAAATTACCATAGGCAACCTTAAAGCTAAATATGATTTCCCCAAAGTGCACGATTACCTTGATATGGCC
>DAHYUM010000003.1 GCA_027398005.1 bacterium | reverse complement strand
GATAAGGATAAAAACTTCCTTGCCGAAATTTACCCCAAGCTTGTTAAGTACCATAAATGGTGGTACGATGAAAGGGACCACAATAAAAACGGCCTGTGCGAATACGGAGCCACTGCCGATTCCCTTATAGGGGCAAAGTGGGAAAGCGGAATGGATAACGCCATCAGGTTCGACGATACAAGAATGCTTAAAAACGGAGAGGGGGCTTATTCAATCAACCTTGAATCGGTTGACCTCAATTCATATCTCTACGCCGAAAAAATATTCCTTTCGAAAATTGCCGATGCTTTGGGGCATGCAGGCGAATCGGCGCAATTCATTAAGGAAGCGGGGGATTTGAAATACAAAATTGAGGAAACATTCTTCGACAAGAAAAACAATTATTTCTTCGATGTAAATATTGACAATAAAAAATTCGTGCAGGTTTACGGCCCCGAAGGATGGATTCCTCTCTGGTCACTTGCCGCTTCGCAGGAAGAAGCCGACGCAGTGCATACTTTAATTCTCGATCCGGCAAAGTTTAATACTTATATCCCCTTCCCTACAGTCTCGGCGGATAACCCGAAGCTTGATACAAAAGGCTACTGGCGCGGACCGGTTTGGCTCGACCAGTCCTATTTTGCCCTTACGGGATTAAGAAATTACGGATATATAAAGGATGCCGAAAAACTGACTGAGAAAACCTTCGATCATCTGGACGGATTTGTAAACAGCGACGAACCGATAAGGGAAAACTATAATCCTCTTACAGGAAAGGGGCTCGAAGCGAACAACTTCTCCTGGTCGGCGGCGCACCTGCTTTTAATGTGGTGGGGCAAATAAAACTTACGGAATTAAATTAAATAAAAAAGGCTGCCTCATTAAATGGGCAGCCTTTTTTTATAATTTATTTACTGGAGATTATGTTCCTGCAGAATAATCATCCATATATACTCTCTGCTCTTCGGTAAGCTTATCAATTTTGTATTTCATAGTTCTAAGCTTAACGCCGGCAATTTCCTGATCCTGTGCTTCCGGAATATCGATAACTTCAGGTTCAAGGAGTATTCCTTCCTTATCGTATTTAACAAGGCGGAGCTGCGACATAAACTGGTTGGCAAAAGACATATCCATAACTTCCGAAGGATGCCCTTCTGCGGCGGCCAGGTTTACAAGTCGGCCCTGTGCAAGCAGATATATTTTCTTTCCGTTCTTTAATGTATATTCTTCGTTGTTCGGACGGACTGTTCTCTTCGATTTTGTAAGGGATTCGAGCTGAGGGATGTTGATTTCGCAATCGTAATGGCCGGTATTGCAAACAATGGCACCTTCCCTCATTTTTTCGAAATGTTTCTTAACAATAACATCCTTAACGCCGGTAGCGGTAATAAATATATCGCCCACTTTAGCGGCTTCATCCATAGGCATAACTGTAAAGCCTTCCAGTGTAGCTTTAAGAGCGGCAGTAGGTTTAACTTCGGTAACAATTACGTTAGCGCCCAAACCGGCAGCTCTCTGCGCGCATCCTTTTCCGCAGTGGCCGTAGCCGGCTACTACAAAATTCTTTCCTGCAAGAAGGACCGATGTTGCCCTGATGATGCCGTCAATTGAAGACTGGCCTGTTCCGTAAACATTGTCGAAATCCCATTTTGTTTCGGCGTCGTTAACGGCAACAACGGGATAGAGAAGTTTTCCGTCGGCTGCCATAGCTCTTAAGCGGTGAACGCCTGTGGTTGTTTCCTCAGTTCCGCCGATGATATTTTCGGCAAGTTTGGGGAATTTATTGTGAACAGTAAAAATAAGGTCAGCGCCGTCATCCAATGTAAGGTTCGGTTTCATATCCAGTGTTCTTTCTATACACCAGTAGAATTCCTTAACATTCATTCCGTGCCATGCATAAATTTCGATTCCGTTTTTTGCAAGTGCGGCGGCAATTTCATCCTGTGTAGAAAGGGGGTTACATCCGCTCCAGCTTACTTTAGCGCCTGCGGCCTGAAGGGTTTCAATAAGAACAGCGGTTTCCTTTGTAACGTGGAGGCATCCGGCAATCTTATATCCTTTAAGCGGTTTGGTTTTTTCATATTTCTTTCTTAATTCCATCAGAACGGGCATTCGGCTTTCGGCCCACTGAATTTTCATCCTTCCCTGGTCGGCAAGTTTGATATTCTTTACTTTGTACTTTCCTTTTTTGTAATCCATTTATTTACTGCTCCTGTTAGTTTTTATTCAAATATTTTTTGAAAACAGGCACTAAATCGAGCTGTTCCCATGTAAAATCCTTGTCGTTTCTGCCGAAGTGGCCGTACGATGCGGTCTTCTGGTATATCGGCCTGCGCAGTTTAAGGCGCTGTATAATCCCTTTAGGGGTAAGGTCAACTGTTTTCATAATCATCTGCGCAATAGCTGTATCGGGTATTACGCCGGTGCCTTTTGTATCAACATAAACCGAAACAGGCTGGGCAACGCCTATTGCGTATGCAACCTGAACGAGGCATTCTTTGGCTATTTTAGCCGCTACAACGTTCTTGGCAATATGACGTGCTGCATAAGTAGCGCTTCTATCAACTTTAGAAGGATCTTTTCCGCTGAATGCGCCGCCTCCGTGAGGAGCCCATCCGCCGTAGGTATCTACAATAATTTTTCTGCCTGTAAGGCCGCTGTCGCCGTGCGGACCGCCAATTTCGAATCGTCCGGTCGGGTTAACGAAATATTTTGTTTTCTTATCGAGATATTTTGAAGGAATGATTTTCTTGATTACATTCTTTATAACATCGTCTTTAATTTTTTTCTGCGATACGTATCCGTCGTGCTGGGTCGAAATAACAACGGCGTCAACGCGTAATGGTTTATGGTCGTCGCTGTATTCAATGGTAACCTGCGATTTTGCGTCGGGACGGAGGTAAGGCATAAGCTTCGGCTGTTTTTTTCTTATGTCGGCAAGTTTAAGAACAAGTTTATGAGCATAAACGATAGGCATAGGCATAAACTCGGGTGTCTGATCGCATGCATAACCGAACATGATGCCCTGGTCGCCGGCTCCGCCGGTATCAACGCCCATAGCAATATCGGGGGACTGTGAATGAATAGTATTAACAACGCCGCACGATTCGGAGTCGAATTTATATTCTGATTTAGTATAGCCTATTTTTCTTATTGTCTGACGAACAACTTTTTCAATATCTACATAAGCTTTTGTAGTAATTTCGCCCCCAACAACAACAAGACCGGTAGTAACAAAAGTCTCGCAAGCAACGCGGGCGTTAGGATCCTGTGAAAAAATCGCATCCAGAACTCCGTCTGATATCTGATCGCAGACTTTATCGGGATGCCCTTCTGATACTGATTCGGAAGTGAATAAGTATGACATTTATACCTCTATTTTGATTTAATAAAATTCAATTTCAGATGAATCGCCGGTATTAAGTTTTTTATAATTTCCCTTAACCACGGCATCGCTGCCAATAATGGAATTTTCGAGCATGGCCCTTTTAACCACCGCGCCCGGGCTTATAATCGAATTCTTAATTATCGATTCGCTCACCTCGCAATTTGAGGCTATTGTTGCAAACGGGCCGATAACCGAATTTTTAACAACTGCGCTCTTGTCTATATACGCGGGTTCTATAACGGTAACATTATCAAGTTTGTAATGAAGGTTTTTCTTTTCGAGAAGGAAGCGGTTTGTGGAAAGAAGGGTTTCCGGCTTTCCGCAGTCGTACCATCCTTCAACGGGGAATACCGAAACATCCTCCCCTTTTTCAATCATAAGCTGCAATGCGTCGGTCAGCTGAAACTCGTTGTTGGTTCTTATATCTTTCTCGAATAATTCATTCAGACATTCTTTAAGCAGTTCCGGATTGGCGATATAATAGAGCCCAACAAGAGCCAGGTTCGAAACCGGTGTAACAGGTTTTTCAACCAGCCGTTTAATTTTATCATCCTCAATAACGGCAACGCCGAAACGGCGCGGGTCGTCTACATACTTTACCCCAAGCGAAGTCTTTTTCCCTTTAAGCACTTCCTTAAGCTCAACATCAAAAATCGTATCCCCCAGAATAATGAAGAGCTCCTTTTCATCGAATGTGGGAACCGCCATATGAATAGCATGCCCCAGGCCGAGCACTTCTTTCTGTTCAACAAAATCAGCCTTCAATTGAGGATATTCATTTTTAACATATTCAACAACTTTCTCCCCCAGATAACCGATGATGAAAGTGGCTTTAAATATTTTCTCCTCAATAAGCTTATCGATTATATGTCCTATAATCGGCTTACCTCCAACATTGAGCAATACTTTAGGCAGTGAATATGTGTGGGGTTTTAATCTTTTTCCAAATCCTGCTACGGGAATTATGGCTCTCATAACACATTTTTTATTTTTGAAGCTTCAATTTAAGTAATCACAATTCTATTATCAAATACGTTGCAAAATGAAGAATAATTTCGTTACATTGCCGTTTATAAAATGAGAGAGGATAAATGAATATAAGCAACAGGATAACAGACTTATTCGGCATTAAACATCCTGTAATAGGAGCCGGAATGGTATGGGCTTCGGGATGGAGGCTCGCTTCGGCAGTATCCAACTGCGGCGGACTCGGTTTGATAGGCGCGGGTTCCATGAAACCGGAACTGTTAAAGGAACATATACAAAAATGCCGCGCCGCCTCGTTAAATTCATTCGGCGTTAACATTCCCCTGCTAAGAGGAGATGCGGAAGAACTTATAAGGACATGCATAGATGAAGGGGTAAAAATAGTTTTTACTTCGGCAGGCAGCCCGGCAAAATTTATAAATTTATTTAAGGATAACGGTATAACCGTTGTTCATGTTGTTGCGAATGTAAAGCAGGGGCTTAAAGCCGAAAGCGCCGGATGCAGCGCTGTTGTAGGCGAAGGTGTTGAAGCCGGCGGGCACAACGGCGCCGATGAAATTACCACATTCTGCCTTATACCACAGCTTGCCGATAAATTAAGCATACCCGTTATAGCCGCGGGGGGAATTGCGGACGGACGCGGCATAATGGCCGCATTGGCGCTGGGGGCTGAAGGAGTGCAGATAGGAACGGCTTTCGCCGCAACGGCCGAATCTTCGGCAAGCGGCATTTATAAGGAAAAAATCTGCGCCGCCGAAGATACTGGCACAGACCTTATATTCAAGAAAATCGGGCTTGTAAGAATGATTAAGAACAGGCTAAGCGGCGAAGCAATTAAACTTGAAGCGGAAGGGGCCGGGACTGAAACCCTTAAAGAGCTTCTCGGTTCCAAAAGAGAAAGAATGGGAATATTCGAAGGAAATTTTGATGAGGGAATGATGGAGGCCGGGCAGGGCGCGGGACTGGTTAAAGAAATTATGTCCGTTGAAAAACTTTTTGCCAAATTTATTAACGAGTTTGATGCAGCAAGGAGCAAAGCAATTAATTACTGAGGCACAGGGATGAGAAGGGAAAAAAGCTTTTCAATCACCTACCGCTTCCTCTTCGAATCGGGGGAGGAAAAGGTATTCGACCTTAAGATAGACAGCAGTACGTTAACCCTGCTTAACGATTTTGGTGAAGAGCCACCGGAATGGACGCGGGTGGAACATATAAGATGCGACTCTTGCACAACGGGGGAAACATACTGCCGCCTCGCTAAAACTATCGGCTCATTCATAAAACAATTCGATAAAATACCCTCTTTCGAAAAAGTGAAAGTATCTGTTGAAACAGAACAGCGTACGTACTATAAAGAGACCTCGCTTCAGGCCGGCGTAGGGGGAATATTCGGGATACTGATGACAACCAGCGGATGCCCCGTACTGGGCAGGCTTAAACCGATGGTGCGGTATCACCTCCCTTTTGCCGATATTGAGGAAACTGAGTACCGGGTCTTTTCGATGTATATGCTGGCGCAGTATTTCAGGATGAAGAAAGGCTTAAAGCCCGATATGGAGATGGAAGAACTGCGCGCCACATACGAGGAAATAATAAGGATAAACCAGCGTATTGCAAACGCCATTGCCGACCTTGAGAAAATGGACGCAAGCATTAACGCAGTTGTAGCCCTAAACAACTTTGCCGATTCGGTTACATTTACGCTTGATGAGAAGCTTGAAGATATAGAAAGGCTTTTCGAAAACTGGATGGTGTAATAATTATTGCTTGATGAATTGATAGAGAAGGCTGTCCCCTATTTTCTTAAAGGGCTCAATTCCGAAATTCTCAATATCCTTTTTTTCGGTCTGGACCGATCTTTCAATTATAATTCTCCCCTCTTCGTTAATAAAATCCCTCTCAATAAGGTTCTTCACTACCGAATGGATGTCGTCTTTAAAGAATGGTGGGTCAGCAAGAATAAGGTCGTATTTATCGTGCGCGCTCATTTTAGCAAAAGCGATTGCCTCCATTTTAAAAATGCGGCATTCCTCATCTGCGCCCAGCGCTTTAATATTTTCGGCAAGATTTTTCTGGACCGGGAAATTTTTTTCAACAAAGTGAACTTCGCCCGCGCCGCGGCTTAAAGCCTCAAGCCCAAGCGAGCCGCTCCCCGCGTAAATATCGCACACCTTAATGCCCTCGAAATCTATCTGGTTAACAAGCATATTAAAGAGTGATTCTTTTACTTTATCGGTGGTGGGCCTAACAAGTTTCGAATTGGGCATTTTAATTATTCTGCCCCTGTATATGCCGGCAATAATCCTCACTATGAAATCCTTGCGGCAATGCCCGCCGGTTCTGCGAATGAATAATATTTATCCCTTATCAAATCAGTCTTCTGCATACCGGGTGCCGATTTAAGTTTTTCGAACGGATTGAGTTTTAAAACCGGAATTTTAAGCACATTCTCAAATGCCAGCACTGTGTTGTCGGTAAACGATTCCCCCGCAATGTAAATATTTTTCATGGCTGAAAGATCGACGCGCGTGGAATAAAAATTAAGGTATTCCATTCTTATTTTCTGCGCGGCCTTGTTCAAATCCTGTTCGTCGAACGATTTAAACAGCTTTGGCTTTCCCTTTTCAAAAATCATAAGGGAATAGTAATTATCGTCGGAATAGACGCTTATATAATTCTGCAAAGGAGATTCGGGGCGTATAAGAAGGTTGGCGGCAAAGTGAACGTTATCCACAAGCCTTAGAGCAAGCTTGTTAAGCATGCAGAATTTATGAATTGCCCCTAAAATTTTCTTTTCAATAGCGGCAACAAGAATGGTCTTGGTATTCATAATTTCGCCCCCTCCCGTTTCAAAATAACGGAGCAGGAAATCGGAAGGATCCTTTTGAGGGAAGAGGACCGAAAACTCCCAGTTAAGATGGTTTGCCAAATCTTCTTTGGTAAGAAGGTCGTCTATAGGGAGCTCAACAATTTCGAACAGCTGGGTAGGCAGAGTAAAAGAAACTGTTTTTGAAGAGAGGGGCTTTCTTATAGCAATCCTGTTAAAGGCTTCCTGAATAGTGGAAATCAGTTCCGGTTCGCTCGTATTCCTGTCTATATACCCCGAGAGGAACTCCTCATCGGCGTTTTCGAGAACCGCTTCGTCGCCGTTCCAGTTCAATTCAATAAGTTGGAGTTTTGAAATAGTTAAATTAATGCCTGCCTGACTAGAAGTAATTGCCATACGCACCCGTTACTGGACCACGATATAATTTTTTAATTTATTAAAGCGCACTTCGCTGATACCCTTAATATTTTTCAGCTGATTAATAGAGCTGAAAGCCTTAATCGATTTTCTGTATTCCAAAATTTTCCCGGCAGTTATCTTTCCAATGCCGGGAAGTTTAACAAGTTCTTCGGCGCCCGCCTTGTTGATATTAATTTTTGCCGAAGGAAGCTCTTTGGTTTTAAACTCACGGTTAAGAGCAATGCCGGCAGAATCGGCGTCTTCGTCAAAATTAAGCGAGTTGAAAGAACTATCGGCCGAAGAATAATCGAACCGGTTTAATTCGGTTTTCTCATCCTTATACTTAAAATAGTACAAGACGAGTCCAATTACAAAAAAAGCCAGAACAAAAAGAATAACTCTTGTTTCTAAATCTGTAAAACCAATTTTTGCTGCTATTTTCTTAAATAAATTTATTATCCAATCCGGAACTAATTTCCTGCTTTAATATTAGGAAGTTTCTGCAGTTCTTTCAACAATTCTTTTTCCTTAGAATTAACATTCTTGGGGATATGGATATTAATTTTAACCAATTGGTCACCGGCGCCGTGGCTGTTAAGATGCTGGATTCCTTTTTCCCTCATCTTAAGGAACTTGCCCGGCTGGGTGCCGGCCTCAATTTTAAGTTTGGCCCTTCCGTTCAGGGTAGGCACTTCAACTTCGGTGCCCAGAACAGCCTCGGGGTAGCTTAAAAAGAGTTCGTAAATGATATTGTCTCCGTCCCTTAAAAAGAACTCGTGTTCAATTTCCCTGAAGATAACGATTATATCGCCGGCGGGGCCGCTGTTTTTACCCGCGTTCCCTTCTCCGCGCAGAGTCATATAGCTGTTATCGTGAACGCCTGCGGGGACATTAATTTTAATGGTGCTTTCATCCTGAATTCTACCTTCGCCGGAGCATTTTGTACACGGGTCCGAAATAATCTTTCCCATTCCGCCGCAGTTATTGCAGGGGGAAATATTAACGAACTGCCCGAATACCGAACGAGATACCTGCCTTATTTCCCCCGTTCCGTTGCAAACCGTACAGGTTTTAAAAGCGTTATGGGTCTTAGCGCCGGTTCCGCTGCATACATCGCATTTAACATATTTTTTAATCTTAATTTTCTTGGTTGTTCCGCTTGCAATTTCTTCCAGTGAAAGCTTAAGTGTAACTTTCAAATCGGAGCCCGGAGTGCCCCCTGTTTTGCTCCTACCTCTCTGCTGTGTAGAGCCGCCGAAGAAATCTTCGAATATAGAACCTCCGAAAGCGCCGCCGAATATATCGGAGAAATGGCTGAAAATATCGTTTACGTTGTTGAATCCCTGAAAATCCTGTCCGCCTCTAAGTCCCTGATGCCCGAACCGGTCATACTTGGCCCTCTTATCGTCGTTGCTTAAAACCTCGTAAGCCTCTGCCGCCTCTTTGAATTTTTCCTCGGCTTCCTTATTACCCGGGTTCCGGTCGGGATGAAACTGCATAGCCAGTTTACGGTATGCCTTCTTAATATCCTCTTTGGTAGCATTCTTTTCAACGCCGAGTATTTCGTAATAATCTCTTTTATCCATTCAATACCTTCTGTTTTAAAATTTAGTTTTCAGACTTTTCATTTTCTTCGGCTGCCTGGCTAACAATAACTTTGGCGTGGCGGATAACTTTATCTTTATATAAGTAGCCGTTTTCAACAACTTCAATAACGGTATGGTCCGGAACACCCTGAACAGGCTGCTGCATCAGGGCTTCGTGCAGGTCAACATTAAAAGGTTCCCCTTTCGCCTCCATTCTAGTAACCCCCTGGTTTTCAAGAATTTTGGTGAATTTATCGTACACCATTTTAAGCCCTTCAATAAGGGACTGGAGGTTCTCCTCGCTGGCGTGTTTAAGCGAGCGGTCCAGGTCGTCGTAAACCTGAAGCATATTTTTAATAAAAGGCTCGGCGGCATATTTAAGAAGAATGCCCTGTTCGTTTTCGCTTCTTCTTTTAAAGTTCTCGAACTCGGCGGCTTTTCTTAAATAGGCATCCCTAATTTCTTTTAATTCTACTTCGTAGTTGGCAATTTTAGCCAGAAGTTCGGCGCTGTTATCGGCCGGTTTTTCAGCTTCCGGAATAATTTCGTTTGCCTTTATTTCTTCCTGATTTTCACTATCGGCAGGCTGATTATGTTCACCCGCATTTTCGTAAACATCGTGGTTATTGTCTTTCGTTTTTTTCATCATATTTCCCTGTACTTATTTTTTTCTTAACTCATTAGAAAGCAGTTCGGCCGCATAAACAACCGCTGCAATAATTTTAGAATACTCCATTCTTTTTGGACCCATAATACCAACGGTGCCTTTAGCGCCCCCCATATCATAATCCTTAGTAATAACGCTGAATTCGTTCAGCTTCTGTTCCCTATTTTCACCCCCAATTGTAATTGTAACATCGCTGGCGGCTTTAAGCTCCCTGTTATCCATAATGTGAACAATAACATCCTTATCCTCAACCAGTTCTATAATGCCCTTCACCTGGTTGAAATCCTCGAACTCGGGCTGGCGGAGAATATTTTTTGTGCCGCTTATAAAAGATTTTTCCCCCACGTTGAAATCGGTAAACATCTTGTCAACCGAATCGAGGAATACCCTGATTATCGGCTTATAATCCTCCCTGTTAAAATCTTTAATCCTGTCTTTAATCGTATCCCTTATTTCTGAAAACCTGAGCCCCGATAGTTTTTCGTTAAGGAACTGCTGGACGAAATAGATATTGTCTTCCTTAATTTCCATATTCATTTCGAGCGTAATGGTTCTCACAAGCCCCGATTCGATTGTAATAATAACAAGCACCCTTGTAGAGGCGAGCTGAACAATCTGGATTTTATCCAGCACCGCGTTTTCGAACTTGGGGTACGAAACCATTGCAATCTGGTTTGTTATATCCCCCAGCAGCAGCGCGGTAATTTTAAGCATCTCGTCGGTTTCCGAAATCTGCACATTCAGATTCGAATCGATAAAACTTTTAGCGTCTGTATCGAGGCGGGGCGGCTCCATAAGTGAATCGACATAGAAACGGTATCCCTTATCGGTAGGCACCCTTCCGGCAGATGTATGCGGATGGCCGAGAAGCCCCATCTCTTCAAGGTCGGCCATAATATTTCTTATAGTAGCCGGCGAAAGGCCTAGGGCATATTTTTTAGATATGTTCCTGGAGCCGACCGGATTTGCGGTAAGAATGAACTGATGTATTACATACCGCAGAATCGCCTTGTCCCGTTCGTTTAATCTATATTCTTCCATAATCAGACTTATTAACTGCAACTATTCAGGATGCTAAAATATTAAAAAAAAGCATTTTTTGCATTCTCATTATCACTCTCCTTTAATGGCTGATAAAATATAAGATGCAAAATCCTCTTTCCGGTATCATCCTTTTGCCAAATTTTTTAGGCAAATATGGGGAAAATACGAGATTTTCCCCTGTTTCGACCCAATTATACAAATTTCAATTGAATAAAGTTCTACATTTCGTCGGGCGTTTTTTTATCTTTGAAACAGAAAAAAAGAGGTTTAATTGGAATCGACATACAAAGCGGCAGGCGTAGATATAAAAGCCGGCGAAGAAACGGTAGATAAGATAAAAGAATTGGCAAAATCGACCTTTAACAGGAATGTCCTTTCGGGAATAGGGCTCTTCGGCGCATTTTACGAAGTTGACCTGAACAAATATAAAAACCCGGTTCTGGTTTCGAGCGTTGACGGAGTGGGCACGAAACTTAAAGTTGCCTTTATGATGGATAAGCACGATACCGTAGGGCAGGATCTTGTAAACCATTGCGTAAATGATATAGCTGTATGCGGAGCCGAGCCCCAGTATTTTCTAGATTACCTCGCGTTCGGCAAACTGAACCCGGATAAAGCGGCAAAGATTATTGAAGGCTTTTCGGTAGCCTGCCGCCAGAACGGAGTAGCCCTTATAGGGGGCGAAACCGCCGAAATGCCCGGATTGTACGACGCGGAAGAATACGATATGTCCGGCACGATTGTAGGAATAGTTGAAAAAGAAAAAGTAATTAATGGAAGCAATGTATCGGCAGGCAATGTGCTGGTCGGATTCAAATCGAACGGACTTCATACAAACGGCTACTCGCTTGCGCGCAAAGTATTATTCGAAAAACATAAGGTAACCGATAAATTCAACGACCTTGAGCTGACGCTTGGAGAAGAACTCCTCCGCGTGCATAAATCGTACCTGCCGGTAATTACCGCATTAAAAACGGTACTTAACATTAAGGCTTTTTCGCACATTACCGGAGGGGGAATTATAGGCAATACAAAACGGGTTGTTCCAAAAGGGCTGTCTCTTAAGATAGACTGGAATGCCTGGGAAATGCCTGCCTTATTCAAGCTCATTCAGAAGACGGGCAATATTGCCGATGATGAAATGCGGGAAGTATTTAATATCGGCATGGGCTTAATTGCCATAGTAGATAAAAACGATGTGGACAAAGTAAAGTCTATATCTGCCCGGGTAAACGAAACCGCCGTAATAATGGGGGAAGTAGTTTAACATCAATTTTTTATCCGGGGTTAAAAAACCCCGGATAACTTTTCCTTTTCATTCCTTTCAGTAAAACCTATTTAGCGTACCCTATAGTCTGGCAGAGCATAATTTTCTGTTCGGGCCTTAAGTGCAAAGCCTGAGCTAGTTTGGTTTTATCCACCATACCCCTTACAACAACGGCCAGCCCCTGCGAAGCGCAGTAGAGATATACATTCTGCGCAATAAAGCCGCAGTCGGCGCCGGTCCATATTGCGGCATCGTCGGCCCCGGCACGCGAGACTTTTTTCATATCCGAGACATAAACCAGATTAATGGGAGCTGTTTTAACAAAGGCCTGTACCCCCGTAAGCCCTCTTAAATCCTCTTTGCTTACCGGATTAAGCTGATGTTCCACGGCATCGTAAATAAAAGCTCCTTCTACCATAGTTACATAGATATCCACTTCCTGCCAGTTCATTGCCGATGGTGCGGTTCTCTTTCCCGATTCGGGGCGGTTTATTCCGAATGCCGCCCAGAGAAGATTGGAAAGTTCCTGCATTGGAAGAGGCTTCGTATCGAAGTTCCTGTTTGATGAACGGAGATTAAGAGCCTCCATTAATGGCTTCCCTATTCCCTTTTCGGGGGAAGGGAGTTTAATAGGTTTCAAATCCTGAGCATAACTTACCGCGAACCCTAAGAATAAAAACAGTACTGCCGATGCTTTAAAATTGATTTTAACGCTGTTCATTTTACTACCTTTTTCTTTTGGATATATAAAATTTCGCAACTTGCCCCTTTATAAGCAAACAATATTTAATCCCCCGCATTTTCAATACTCGCCATATTTATTTAATTTTACCTTGAAAATATTTTTGAAAGACGTTAACTATGTACATAGATACCCACGCTCATTTGTTTTATTCCAATTTCAAGGGAGAAGAAGAGG
Organism: bacterium; assembly: GCA_027398005.1. Lineage (GTDB taxonomy): Bacteria > Bacteroidota > Ignavibacteria > Ignavibacteriales > Melioribacteraceae > JAEXUB01. Next base: position 30,570 of record DAHYUM010000003.1, on the reverse strand, counting down.
AAGTAATAGCCCGCGCAAAAGAGGCGGGGGTGGATTATATTATTGTGCCCGGCACCGATATTGCGACTTCGCGCCAGGCTGTTGAACTGGCCGAAAAATACGATTTTATCTACGCGGCCGCGGGAGTCCATCCGCACGACAGCAAGGAGTGGGACGAAAACACGCTTAAAGAGCTTGAAGAAATTGCCTCTTCAAAAAAAGTTGTGGCAATTGGAGAAACAGGATTAGATTACTTTTACGATTTTTCCCCCAAGGATAAGCAGAAACAGGCTTTTGAAGACCAGATAAATCTGGCAGTAAAGCTTAATCTTCCCCTTATAATACACAACCGCGAAGCTGACGCAGACGTAATGGATATAATGAGAAAATATAAAGGGAAGGTGCGCGCCCAGTTTCATTGCTTTGCAGGAACAATTGAAGACGCCCGGGAACTGATTGAAATGCACCATTATATTTCCTTTACGGGCAATATTACATTCGCTAAAGCAGAAAGCCTTAGGGAAACCGTGAGAAGGGTTGATACCGAGAACCTTCTGCTTGAAACAGACTCCCCTTTTATGACTCCCGTGCCTCACAGGGGGAAAAGGAACGAGCCCGCATTTGTAAGACTTGTTGCCGAAAAAATAGCGGAGATACATCATCTTTCGGCTGCAGATGTGGGGAGAACGACATCTTTAAACGCATTTAAATTATTTGGAATTGGTATGAAACCGAAAGTAAGCTTTACTTATCAAATTGGGGATTCCCTTTACATTAATGTGACCAACAGGTGCGATGCCGACTGTGTATTCTGCGACCGTAAAGGGGAAGCAACAATTAAAGGGTATAACCTCAAAATGAAGAAATCGGAGGAGCCGGATGCCGAGGTTTATATTAAGGAAATTGGCGACCCTAAAAATTACAAGGAAATTGTATTCTGCGGCTACGGCGAACCTACTATAAGATGGGGGGTTGTTAAGAAGGTTGCCCGTTACGTTAAGGAAAACGGAGGCCGCACAAGAATGAATACAGACGGGCACGGATGTTATATTAATAAGAGGGACATAACCCCCGAGCTTGAGGGACTTATAGACACCGTTTCGATAAGCCTGAATTCCATCGATCCGGTGCAGTACGCTAAACTTATGAGGGTTGATCCGGAAATGCACGACGAAATGATAGAGTTTACGCGGCGTGCAAAAAAATATACTCACGTTGTGCTTTCAATTGTAGGCATAAGCGAAGTCGATTCGGCGGCAGCCAAAAAACTGGCCACCGAGGAATTGGAAGTCGATTTTAGGGAGAGGGAATATTTTTAATCTGTTCAGGAAAACCGGAATATTTTTACTTGTTCTTCTATTCTCTTCGGCATGCTATGCGCAGGCGGGCTCTTATTATTTCCTATCCAAAATTGATTCGATTCTGCAGAGGCCGTTTTTCGATTCAACCCAGATTGCTCTCTCCGTTTACGATATTACCGATGAAAAGCCAATTTATTCGCGCAACGAGAATCAGTTATTACGCCCCGCATCCACGCTTAAACTATTAACTACGGCTTCGGCGCTCCAATTTCTTACCCCCGGCTATAATTTTACAACAGATTTTTACATTACACGCAAAAGCGAAGGCGCCATTCCCGCGGGAAGCTTATTCATAAAGGGGGGATTCGACCCCGAACTTAGTACTTTCGATTTAAACATGATTATTGCCGCTTTTAAAAACTCGGGCATAGATAAAATTGAAGGGAACATTTACCTCGATTTATCCTCATCCGATTCCCTCTTCTGGGGAAAAGGATGGATGTGGGATGACGATTCATCGAGGGATTTTCCGTATATGAATTCCCTCCCTATTAATAAGAATTCAATTAAAGTAGTTATTTCCCCTTCCCCGGCAGGCGAAAAGCCCCTTGTTACAACAATTCCGCCGACAGAATTTGTGCATATTATCAATAAGGCCGTAACAGTTGAAGGGGACACAACAAAATTATCGGTAACGCGCGACTGGATAAACCGGAACAACGATATTACCGTAAGCGGATTCACCGGCGCGGCTTCACATCCCGATACACTGGAAACGAACATAGTCAATCCCGATAAATATTTTCTTGCCCTGTTTACCGAACAGCTGAAGAAAGGGGGAATAGAATTCAGCGGGAAGACCGACACATTAAAAACTCCTGCCGGGCTTGAGCCTGTTGCATCGGTTAAACGCCCCATAGAGAAAGTGATTAACCGGGCTAATAAGGAAAGCGACAACCTTAATGCCGAGATGCTTTTAAGATGCACAGCCTACGAAATGCTGAAAAGAAAAATTTCGGCAGAAGACGGAGTTAAATACACCGATAGTTTAATTACGCTTGCAGGGCTTAAAGGAAGCAATTACCGTATAGTAGACGGCTCGGGATTATCGTTTTACAACCTTATATCAACACGGCTTTTAACTGAAGTTTTAAAATACATTTACAGCAGACCTGAGCTTTACAATGTAATACTCCCCTCACTTCCTTCTGCGGGGATTGACGGTACAATGGCCGGAAGGCTTAAGGAGTTTGCTCATTTAAATAACATAAATTTAAAAACCGGTTCTTTAAGCGGAGTTTCGGCGCTTGCCGGCTACATTACTTCGGAACACGGCCATACACTTGCTGTTTCGGTTCTTATACAGAACTTTAAAGGGAACCAGGCGCCGGTAAGGGAGATAATGGATGAAATATGCCGCGCCGCTTTTTTAATTAAATCGGAAAAGGATGAATAGAAATGAAAAACTACAAAGAATTTATTGCCTCTTTTGTGCCGTTCAATGTTGAACTTATTAGCGGCGCATTCTGGGAGCTTGATATAGCCGGCATTAACGAACTGGATAACAGCATTATTATTTTCGCGCTCGAAGATTCCCCGGTTTCAATTGCCGATGTCGAATCGATACTCGAGGCATTCAAAGGGGAAAATCTAATCGAATCCTACTCAGTTTCTGAAGAGGTAATTGAAAACAGGAACTGGAATGAGGAATGGGAAAAGAAGGTAAGGGTAATTGAAGTAACCGACAGGCTGGTTATTAAACCCTCATTCAAGGAATACACCCCCAGGGAGGGGCAGATTATACTTGGAATAGACCCCAAGATGTCTTTCGGAACCGGTGAACACCAGACCACAAAGCTGGTTCTTCAATTCCTTGAGAAATACACGGAACAGGGGGCGCAGGTGCTTGACGTCGGGTGCGGAACGGGAGTTCTTGCAATCGGGGCCGTGCTTCTGGGCGCCCAAAAGGCAATTGGTATAGACAACGACGAATGGTGCCTGCTTAACGGAAACGAGAATGTTGCGCTTAACAGTCTTGAAGAAAAAGTTGAAATTAGGCTGTGCGAGACAAAGGATGTGGCCGAGAAGGATTTCGATTTAATACTTGCCAATATAAACAAGCATATACTTATAGAGATAAGGGATGATCTTTACGGCAAGATGAAAACAGGCGGGACACTCATTTTATCCGGCCTGCTTACAAGCGACGAAGAAGATATTGTTTCTTCTTATTCGGGAAAGGGATTAAAACTAATAGAGAAGAAAAATCAGGACGAATGGATCGCCCTGGTTTTCAGAAAAGATTAGGAGCTTAATTTTTCGAGCATTTTAACGAAAGAGCCCTGTTCTTCCTCGGATAGGATCGAAATCATCTTAACCAGATGATTTGAATATTCGGGGAAGATTTGAGTTACTTTCATTTTTCCTTTTTCCGTCAATTCGGCATTAATCACGCGTCTGTCGTCTTTTGAATGTACTCTTTTAACGTAATCTTCCTTTTCAAGGTTATCCACCACGCAGGTAATATTTGCTCCGGTAACCATCAACTCTTCGCTTATTTTTTTCAAAGGCATTGGACCGTTTTTATATAATGTTTCGAGCACGCCGTATTGAGGAGCAGTTAAATTCTTTTCGAATATATGCTTTGTCTGCATTTTTTTTATTTTATCATACGTACGGGAAAACTTATCCCACAATTCGAAGGTAAGAGAAGAATTTTGACTGACCATATTTTCCTCGGTTTTGATTTTGCAAATAAACAACTAACTCTTTTAAACTATGATTTGAAACTTCTGAAACATAGTTTATATTTAACTATAAAAAATTGATATCGTATTATGTTCCAACTACTATTAAATAAATTCCAGACATTTCTTGATTCCCTGCCCATCTCAGATCCGGGTTCAGAAAAAAAAATTGCCCGTTTTATTTTTCCGGTCGATTCATCTTTTTACAATAATTCAAGAAACATCCTTTTTTCAAGCCGAAATCACTCTTTTTTCTGGAATCAGCCCAAAGAAAGCCTATTCTTCCATTCATTAGGACGAATCGATTTTGAAAAAGTTCTCAATTTCAAAGAATTATTCTTAAAAAAACACTCTTTCAATTACTTAAAAGAGAATATTATCACCAATCAGGAATTTCCCTCTTCTTTTAGAATTCCACTTTTCATCGGAAATTCGCCTTTTTCTTCTTTCAAAGCCGATTCTATCTGGAATGAATATTTTAACATTAACTGGTTTATTCCTAAATTGATTCTTTTGTTAGACAATTCAACCTCTTTAATGGTTTATAATTTTTTAATAAAAAATGAAAAAAATGAAATTATAAGTGACTTTAAAAGACATATCGATACTATTTTAACCCCTACTGGAACTACTTCTATGCAACCGGGGCATGCTTCAATAGGGAGCAGAAAAGACCTATCCCCTTCCATCTGGAAAGATATGGTCAACAATGCCCTTGCCGAGATAAGGAATGACTCGATTGAGAAAGTGGTACTTTCAAGAATGGCAGAATTTGATGTCAATGGGGAACTTACCATTGAACAAATCGATAAAATTGCCGCGCAGTATGCCGACTGCGTGACGTTTTATCACGGAAACGGGGACTCGGCTTTTTTCGGAATTACCCCCGAAAGGCTTTTGAAGATTAAAGATGGGATTATCGAGACCGAATCGCTTGCCGGCTCTATTAAAAGGAGTGCAAGCCGCCGCGAGGATGACATTCTTGCAGGGCAATTATTAAACAGCGGCAAGAACCTTTACGAACAAAAACTTGTAACCGATTACATTACCGGCATTCTTAATGAATACTGCGAAAATATTAATTTTAATGGCACGCCCAATCTTAAAAAATTAGAAAACATTCAGCACCTTAAAACCAATTTTAGCGCGGTGCTTAAAAAAGATAAGTTCTTCTTCAGCCTTGTCAACTCACTACATCCCACGCCGGCTGTATGCGGACTGCCTAAAGATGCCGCATATAACTTTATCTTAAATAACGAGGGGTACGAAAGGGGATTATATTCGGGCATAACCGGATGGTTCAACGAAAACGGAGAGGGGGATTTTGCAGTGGCAATTCGTTCCGCGCTTAAGAATGGAAGAAAGCTTTATGTCTTCGGCGGATGCGGAATTGTTGAAGGCTCGGACCCCGATGCGGAATATGAAGAAACAGAAATAAAAATGAAGCCGATTTTTTCGATATTTGGATATGGAAATTAAAATAAACAGAAATATTATATGGGCAAAGGTATTTGTTGAACAGCTTGTAAGGCTGGGCGTTAAGGAAGCATGTGTTTCCCCCGGCTCAAGAAGCACTCCGCTTACCTATGCAATTGCCGCAAATAAAAATATTAAATCCACCGTAAATGTGGATGAACGTTCATCCGCATTCTTTGCATTGGGACTGGCAAAGCAAACCTCCGCTCCGGTGCTTGTGGTAACAACTTCGGGCACTGCGGCTGCCGAACTCTACCCTGCAATTATTGAAGCTTACCAGTCGCGCGTGCCCCTAATAATATGCACTGCCGACCGGCCTTCATATTTACGAAACCGTGGGGCTAACCAGACAATTAACCAGGATAATATTTATAAAAATCATATACGCTATTATGCGGGGTTATCGCTCCCCGAAGTTACGGTTAAGGCTTTTGCATCCCTTAAGATGGAAACCGCAAAAGCATTCAGAAAATGTTTTATTGAAAACCGGGGCCCGGTGCATATAAATATGCCGTTCGAAAAGCCTTTCGAACCCGATTCATACACCGATATTCTAAGCGCCCGCCTGATGGATAAAATATGGTCTTTCCGTTCTATTGATACAGCCGGAGCTAAAAAGGACATTAAAATTGAAAGGGAAATAAAAGCCCTTGCCGCAAGAGCCGGAAAAATTGAAAAAGGATTAATACTCTGCGGCCCGGGTACTTATTCCGAAGCTGAAAGGAAACAGATTTCGTTATTATCTAAAAAGACCGGCTACCCGGTAGCGGCCGACGGAGCTTCGGGGTTAAGAGCGGGGGCTTTTACGGTTGAAAATTTAATACCCAATTTCACTTCCCTCTGCAAATCGAAACAGTTTGCATCCCTTTATGCCCCAGAAATGATAATACAATTCGGTTCAGCTCCAACTTCAGCTTCCGTACTCGATTTTTACAGGAATTCAAAGGCCGTAAAATATCTGGTTAACGGTTACGGCGACTGGACAGACCCCTCTTTAACCTCGAATAAATTAATTAAATGCAACATAGAATATTTCTGCCGGGCATTTATAAAAAGCAAAGCAAGCCGAAGCGCAAAAAGGAAATGGCTTAATAAAATAAAATCGTTCGATTCGTCGATTGGAAAGTTAAAGGATAATTATATTAACAATCAGCCATTCCCGTTCGAGGGAAGGATTGTAAACGAAATTATATCATCGCTTCCGGCAAAGTGCAATTTGGTTATTTCCAATTCCCTTCCGGTAAGGGATTTCGATTCATTCGCCGGAGTTACGGGCAAGCAGATAAATCTTTTTACCAACCGGGGGGCCAGCGGTATTGACGGTATTATATCCACAGCGCTGGGTATTGCCGCCAGTTCGAAAGATGCCACTTACCTTGTTATTGGAGACCTTGCCTTTTACTACGACCTGAATGCCCTTTCGGCAGGGGTTAAAAATTCAATTTCACTCAAGATAATAGTGGTAAACAATAACGGCGGGGGAATTTTTGAACATCTCCCGATTGCTTCATACCCCAATGTATTCACAGAATATTTTAAAACACCTCTTAATGTCGATTTCGAAAGGCTTTCGGAGGCGCACGGCTGCAGCTACAGTCTTATAGAGCAGTGGACCTCATTCAGAAAAGAAATTAAAGATTTCAGGATGCGCGGACTGATTGAAGTGACTGAAATAAAAACCGACAGCACAGAATCGCTCGGGCTGCGCAGGAATTTCTGGAACAGCATCGATTCAGTAATAGATTAGAAAGGAACCATGGAAATTAAAACCGGCGGTGTCTCTATTCATGTAGAGATAGATGAAAAGCTTCTAGGCAAAGGGCTTATGCCAATCCTTTTTCTGCACGGATTTACTGGCTCATCCCCCGAGTGGGAATTTATTTTTAATAAACTGCCTGCGGGTTTTCTGCCGCTGGCAATCGATATCATAGGGCACGGAAGAAGCGATTCCCCCGAAAATATTGAACATTATTCCGCCGACGCCATATCAAGCCAAATTGAGGATGTAATTAAGAGTCTGCAGTTCAGAAAATTAATTTTGTGCGGATATTCAATGGGGGGAAGGGCCGCGCTCTCTTTTTATTCAAATTTTCCCCAATACTCGGCCGGTTTAATTCTAGAAAGCACTACCCCCGGCATTGAAGACGAAATACTGCGCAACAACCGTATTAAAAGCGACGAACTGCTGGCCCTTAAAATTGAAGAAGAGGGAGTTGAAAAGTTCGGCAATTACTGGGTAAACCTGCCTATGTTCCAGGGGCTTAAGCTAATGCCCGAAGAAGAATACCTTAAGCTTCTCAAGGCCAAATGGCGCAATAATAAAACGGGGCTCATAAACTCCCTTATCGGTTTCGGAACCGGCTCGATGCCAGTTCTCTGGGATACTATCAAAAGAATTAATATACCCTCCCTCTTAATAACCGGGCAGTACGACGATAAATTCACCGCAATAAACGAAAGAATGAATGAACTTATACCCGGTTCGCGGCATATAATTGCACGGGAATGCGGCCATAACATCCATTTAGAAAAGCCTTCGGAATTTATTAATTTTGTAAATAATTTTTTAGCCGATAATTTTTAACGGAAATGAAATGAAATATAACTGGATAAAAGCAAAAGAGTATGGCGATATCATCTACGAAAAGATGGATGGCATTGCCAAAATTACAATTAACCGTCCCGAAAAAAGGAACGCATTCCGCCCCGAAACCACATTGGAATTATACGATGCCATTGCAGACGCGCGTGAAGACGCCGGTGTGGGAGTAATTCTATTAACAGGCGCCGGCCCTGCCAAAGACGGCAAATATGCATTCTGCTCCGGCGGAGACCAATCGATTAGGGGAAATAAAGGGTACGTCGGCAAAGACGGAGTGCCCCGGCTTAACATTCTGGATGTTCAGAAACAGATAAGAAGCATACCCAAACCGGTAATTGCACTCGTAGCAGGCTACGCAATCGGAGGAGGGCACGTGCTTCACGTTGTATGCGATCTTACAATCGCCGCCGATAATGCGGTCTTCGGGCAGACTGGTCCAAAGGTCGGCAGTTTCGACGGTGGTTTCGGCGCAAGCTATCTGGCAAGATTAATCGGGCAGAAGAAAGCGCGCGAAATTTGGTATTTATGCCGCCAGTACAATGCTAAAGAAGCTTTGGATATGGGGCTTATCAATAAGGTAGTTCCCGTTGAACAGCTTGAAGATGAAGGGGTTCAGTGGGCAAAGGAAATTCTTGAAATGAGTCCCCTTGCAATAAGGCTTCTTAAATCGGCCTTTAATGCGGAACTTGACGGTCAGGCTGGAATTCAGGAACTTGCCGGCAATGCCACCCTTCTCTATTATATGAGCGATGAAGCACAGGAAGGTAAGAACGCCTACAACCAGAAAAGAAAACCTGACTTTAAAAAATTTCCCAGAGTGCCCTAGATTATGGAAAACACCGGTTCGCACAGCATAACCAAATTAGACGCATGGATTCTCGCATCGAGGCCAAGGACACTTCCCGCGGCGGTTGTTCCCGTTCTTGTAGGCACCGCAATAGCTATTAATAACGGCAAGTTCGAATACAGCGCCGCTATAGTAGCACTCTTATGCTCCTTATTAATTCAGATAGGCACTAATTTCGTAAATGATTTATTCGACTTCTTAAAAGGCACCGATAAAGAAGGGAGAGTAGGCCCTTCGCGCATGGTTGCTAACGGCATAATTACCCCCGCCGAAATGAAAGGGGGAATAATTGCCTCCTTCGGAATAAGTTTTCTGCTGGGGCTTTACCTTGTTTATCTGGGGGGCATAAATGTGCTTCTCATAGGCATTGCATCAATTCTTGCGGGCATTGCATATACTGCGGGACCTTTTCCTCTAGCGTATAACGGGCTTGGGGATATTTTCGTATTCCTCTTTTTCGGATTTGTAGGCACGGTAGGCACTTATTACGTTCAGGCGAAGGAAGTATCGGCATTTGTTTACTGGGCTTCGGTTCCTGTAGGCGCCCTTATAACAAATATTCTGGTTGTAAATAATTACCGTGACCGCGCAGAGGATAAGGAGAACGGCAAGAATACCCTGGCAGTTTTATTCGGACCCCGTTTTGCCCGGCTTCAGTATATAACCTTTATGCTGATTTCATACGCGGTGCTTGTAGTTGTCTATTTTACATTCAAGAAAAGCATTTTCGTATTCCTTCCACTTTTGAGCATTCCCCTTTCGGTAAAACTTATAAAAATGATATTCACTCTTGAAGGGCACGATCTTAATAAAGCTCTTGAACTTACAGCCAAACTTTCGGGGCTCTACGCAATTTTATTTGCCGCCGGAATTATGATATGACCTCTGCCGGATTCAAATATGAACCCTTCTCGGTAGAATTAAAAGAACCCTTCAAAAACTCACAATACAGAATTACGGCGCGCCGCGGTTTTATTATAACCGTAACGGATGAACATAATAATTCCGGCCGCGGTGAGACCGCCCCCCTGCCCGGATTAAGCATAGAAACTTATGAAAGCGCCGGAGCCGAACTGGATAATTTTGCCCGAATAATATCACAATTACCTCAGCTTAAGGATTTTAGCTCAGTAAAAAATATAAAAGAACTTACCGATGCTTCCCCTTCCGTGCGTTTCGGCATTGAACAGGCGCTTTTTAATCTGCTATTGAAAAGAGAATCATCCGGTATATTAAATTGGCTTTCTCCGGGAGACAGGGCAATAAATGTAAACGCCGTAATCGGTTTAGGTGAAGACGCGGGAAGACGTGCCGAAGAAAAAATTAATGCCGGTTACGGCACAATTAAACTTAAAGCGGGGCGCACCGGCTTTGATGATGACCTATCAATAATTAAGGAATTAAGAAACCGGTTAGGATATGGTTTTAACCTGCGCATTGATGCCAACGGTAAATGGACCCCCGAAGAAGCCATGCGGAATCTTGATAATCTTGAGCCATACCGGATAGAATATGTTGAAGAGCCGTGCCCGGGATTGGAAAATCTGGTTTCAATCGCATCAAAATCGCCTGTACCCGTAGCGGCAGATGAATCGATTAAATCGGTTACGGATGCACTTGCGGTACTCGAAAACAGCGCTATTCCTTTTGTAGTATTAAAACCAATGATAACGGGGGGCCTTACAGGCACGCTTGAAATTATAGAAAAAGCCTCTCTTTTGGATAAAAACATTATAATTTCCTCCTCTTTCGAAACCGCATTAGGCAGGAACCTGCTTGTTTTATTAGCCTCGCTGGTAAAACATAATTACGCCCACGGACTGGATACGGGGGATTTTTTAACCGAAGAATTATTTGCCGACCCCTACACAATTGAGGAAGGAATTATTAACTTTTCGGTTAAAGAATTTAGCCGTGGGAAAATAGGAGATTAGAATGGGCGGCACAACAAATAACTGGCTTGCCGATATGGCGCGTTTTCATCCCGCCGCGCAGGCTGTTATTACCGAAGGGGGAGTTTTAACTTATAAGGAGCTCAACCGCGAGTCATTAAATTCCGCCGCCTATTTTGCCACGTTCGGAATAAAGAAGGAAGACAACGTAGGCATATTCATACGCCACAATTACGGTTTTTACATTATAGTTACCGCATTATGGAATTTGGGCGCTGTTCCCGTTCCGCTTAACACAAAGCTTACCGAAGCCGAACTGATTCAGCAGATTGAAAATGCCGGCATTGAATTTTTAATTGTTGACGATTACTACAGCGATATGCTCTCGGGCTATCTCACACTTCAGAAGATTGTATATTCAAACCATTTAAAATGGGATGACCAGCCTGCTGTTCCTATTCCTTTTAATGCCGATAAACCGGCTCTTATAATGCACACCTCGGGAAGCAGCGGAAAACCTAAGGCAGTAGTGCACACATTCGCCACGCTTGAAGAAAGCGTTAAACTTACCGATTCGATAGGCGGGATTGCTTCTTCCGATATTTTTCTCGCCTCACTCCCGTTCTATCACATTGGCGGTTTTATGATGCCGGTAAGGGCGCTTGTAAAAGGAGCCGCCGTTGCGTTCCCCGAATCGCTTGAATATGAGGATTTATGCGAATCGCTTTTAAGTTTTAATCCAACCGCGGCATCATTTGTACCTACTACCCTTCTCCGTTTTATCGAGAATTCCTTTCCCCCAAACAAAGGGCTTAAATATTTCTTCCTCGGCGGGGGGCCAAGCGAAAATAACATAGTGCTTAGCGGCCTTTCAAAGGGATGGCCGGTTATTAAGGTTTACGGCTCTACGGAAACCTGTTCAATGATATCGGCATTGAAGCCGGAGGAGGGGAAAATTAATCCGTCTTCATCGGGTAAAGCACTAACCGGAGTGGAACTAAAAGTTGAAAACGGGGAACTGTTTATTAAATCCCCCTCACTCTTTAAGGAATACTACCGTAATGAAGAGGAGACCAAAAGGAAACTGCAGAACGGTTTTTACCGCACGGGGGATTTTGCGCAGGTTGACGATAAAGGCTATTTATATATAGAAGCCCGCCGCGAGGATTTAATTATTACCGGCGGCGAAAATGTGGCTCCGTACGAAGTTGAAAAAGCACTCAAGAAAAACGAGCTTATAGAAGACGTTTGCGTCTTTCCGATGGAAGATGTTAAATGGGGGCAGAAAGTATGCGCCGCGGTAAAACTTAAAGAAAACGCCGCACTTACAGCAGAAGACCTGAAAGAATTTCTTTCGATAATGCTCTCAACGTATAAAATACCAAAGGAATTTTATTTTGTTGCCGAAATACCACGTAACGAAATGGGAAAGGCAAACCGCCCCGAACTGATTAAAAGAATTTCCGGATTGGAAAGAAAATAAACCTACACACTCTTAAGCCTGGCAAATAATTCTGCCGGTATTTTAACTTTTTTGAATCCAGCTTTGCTTACGCACACATGAACAGTCTTTGCCGAAGCGCGGATCTTTTCATTCTCATCGGTAAATTTATAACTTAACTCAAACGAATTATCCCTTAGCTGAGAAACAGTGACTGAGATAATCAGTTTTTCCCCCACCTTAATGGGGCTGAAATAATCGGCCTGTGTATGTATTATCGGAAGAATGAGCTCGTCGTCGAAAAAATAATTCCGTTCTAAACCAAAATGCCTCATCAAATCTTCATACGCGTAGTGCGCAAATTTAAAAATGCTGGCATAAAATATTATTCCCGCAGGGTCCGCATCATAAAAATAGACTTTAACGTCTGTCTGGTACATAAAATCCTCAATTTTACACCCAAAAATAGGAAAAAATATGGAAACAGTTTTCGTTTTTATACAATCTCTTGGTAAGTTTGACGGATAGAAACAATATTACTATGAAAATGAATAAAACACTCAAAATATTCATGCTCGTATTCCTATTTGCCGGACTAATATACGGTCAGGAAGTTAAAAAGGAATATTACCCTTCGGGCAAACTGAAATCGGAAGGCACCTATGTAAACGGCGTTAAAAACGGAGTTTATAAGGAATATTATGAAAGCGGCGCGTTATGGAAGGAATGGAACTTTGTTAACGGAAAGGAAGAAGGGATTTCGAAATGGTATTTTGAGGATGGAACCGTTAGCATGATTTGGAATTACCGCAACGGAAAGCTCGAGGGGAAATCGCAATGGTTTTATGAAACGGGGGAACTATGGGCCGAACCGGTTTATGTTAACAACCTTCTTGAAGGGGAAAACAGGACTTATTATAAAAGCGGGAAGCCTCTTGCCATTTGGGTTTATAAAAACGGTAAGCTGAACGGCCTTTCGAGAATATTTTTCGAAAATGGGAAAACCGAAGTTGAATGCAATTATGTTGATGACAAGCTCGAGGGGAAATCGATAGTCTATTACGATTTCGGAGTCAAATCGCTAGAAGCCAATTATAAAAATGATAAACTTGACGGTGAAACAAGATTATTCTATGCCGACGGCAAAATAAGCGTTATAGATACTTACACGAACGGACAGCTTATTAAAAGAGTAAAATACGATTTGATGGGTAAGTTCGAAAAAGAGGAAGAAAAATTTAACGATTTTTACGACGAAGGCACTCTTAAAGCACAGCTCGTTTTTAAGGAAGGGAAAAAAGTAGGCATAAACAGGTTTTTCTACCCCAGCGGATGCCTCGAATCGGTGCGTAAATATAAAGATGATCTTTTGGATAGCGTGGCAACATATTATCACGACGGAGGTACTCTTGCTTCGGTGCGGAATTACACCAACGGTGTATTGAACGGCAAATATACCGAATACGACCGGAACGGAGTTTTGAGCAAAGAACTTTACTACACCAACGGAATGCCCGAAGGAAGCGCTAAAGGCTATTACGATACCGGCGAATTGTTTGCCGACTATAATTACAAAAACGGAAAACTTGAAGGGCTTCAGAAATTTCTAACAAAAACCGGGCATCTCGCATCGGAAGAAATGTATTCCTCGGGCGAGCGGAACGGAATTTCAAAATTTTACGATGACGCGGGGCGCGTTACAGATGAATTATCGTTTAAGAATAATTTACTGGACGGAAAATGCATTAGCTATACCCCCGGGGGAAAGATAAAAAGGATTGCGGTATATAAAAACGGGGAACTCTCCGAAGAAACATTCCCCTCAAACTAGCTGATACAAATTTAATTTTATGCCTGCGCGCCGTTAACTCTAAACTCTACAATAAAACGGGTTCCCTTATCCTTCTCGCTTTCGACCCTTATTACCGCATTGTTTATTTCTACATATTTTTTAACCAGAGCAAGCCCTAATCCGGTACCGTCGAATCTTCTTGTGTATCCCATTTCCTCCTGAGTAAAAGGAGAGAACAGATGAGGCAGGTATTCTCCCGATATTCCTATTCCTGTATCGGCAACTTCAACAGTTACAACTCCGTCCCTGTTATTAAGCAGTACTTCAATCTTTCCCTGCTTTGTATATTTAAGGGCATTATCAATAAGATTGGCAAAAATCTGTCCTATTGTATAATCATCTGCAAATACTTTTGACGAGTCCGATTTGTTAATATAAACAAGATCCAGATTCTTTCTCTTTGCGCGGTATTTAAATTCCTGCACCAGGTTTGGAAGTACAGTTTTATCGAGATCAATTTCCTTGAAGACCGGACTGTAAGTGCCGGTTTGAATCTGGGACATATTAAGAATAAGGTCAATTGTTCTAATAAGCCTCATTCCACCATCCCTGATAACGCCGAATCCGTCTTTAAGTTCGTCCGATAATTTATCGTACAATTCCTCTTCCATTAAAGAGGTAAAATTCATTATCGTATTAACTGGGGTCCTAATTTCGTGGGACATATGGGCGAGGAATTCCGATTTCAAACGGTCCGATCTTTCGGCAATTTCTTTTGCTTTAACAAGTTCATTTTCTGCAAGCATCTGGTCTGTAACTTCCCTTACAATTGCAAGAACCCTTTCCTGGTCCTTAAGTACAAAACGGGCCTCAAAATAGCGGTGCCTTCCGTCGTAATGGAAATCGAAAATTCTCATCCGGCTTTCCCCAGTTTCAAAAACTTTTTCAAGGCATTCATCAATTCCGGGATAAATATTCGGGAATATTTCATTAGTCCTTTTGCCTAAAACATCGCTCGGCTGAAGGCTTATGGGGGCTACAGCCGGCTGCTGGTAATTAACAACAATCTTATCCCTGTTGGCTTCGAAAATATAATCGGGGATGGCCGCAAGCAGAGCCCTTATTTTCGATTCGCTTTCTCTTATTGTCTGTTCGGCATTGTAATAATCAGTAATGTTAATAGCCAGCCCGATTGTAGCCGAGGCATTATCCCCTTCAACAGCCATGGCGGAATAATGTATTTCAAAGACAAATCCGTTTGCAAACCTTAGCGAGGTATGCGATTTATTCTTCATTACCTTTTTAAGGTCCTCTTCAAGCTCGCTGTTTTCGCCGAACAGGTCGCTTAAATGCTTTCCTATCAATTCCTCTTGGTTAAAGAACCCGAGCAAATCAAGTCCGCTTCCCTTAATAAAAGTGAATTTCCCGGCTGAATCGAGAACGAAAATTATAACGGGCACTTCGGCAAGGGTAGCCGAAAGGAGACTTTCCTTTCTTTCAATTTCCTGACGCGCGAACTTTTCGAATGTAATATCCTCTTCAACGCCTATAAAGCTTATTATTTTGCCGTCTGGGTTTTTAATAGGCGCAATTGAAGCCCTAACCCAGAAGGGGACATTTTCCTTATTTAAATTAAGAAGTTCGCCGCGCCAAATATTGCCGCCGCTGATTGTCATCCACAATTCTTTATAAATGTTATCTGGCATTTTGCCCGATTTAAGCACGCTCGACTTTTTCCCCACAATTTCATCTTTCGCATATCCGGTAAGCTTTTCAAAAACGGGATTCACATATTCAATAACCCCCGAAGGATCGGTTATAATAACCGAACTTGGGCTCTGATCGACCGCGGTAAACAATTTGCGCAGTTCAGCTTCCTGAGCTTTAAGCTCCGTTACATCTTTAATAGTACCCGATATAGCAGGGGAATCTTCGTAAATGGAAAGTGTTGCTGTTGCTATAACATTTAATATTTTGCCCGATTTATGTTTAAGCCTTAATTCAACCTGGTCTCCTATATCTTCCCCCTTCAGCCTCTGCTTGTTCCTTTTGGAAAGCATAAGCAGGTCTTCTTCATAGGCAAATTCAACCCACGATTTTCCAAGAAGATCGTTCACTGAATCGTAGCCAAGCAGTTCGGCCATCGATTTATTTGCCAGCCTTACAACACCTTCGCTTACAACATAAACACCGTCGTGTATATTATTAACAAGATTCCTGTATTTGATTTCGCTTTCCTTCAAATCGGTTGTTCTTTCTTCAACCTCTTTTTCGAGCCGTGAAGTATATTTCCTTCTTGTAAAATAATCGGCTATTAGATATCCGAAAAATATAGATGGAATAGCAAGCAGTGCAATAAACCACCAGCGGCGGTAAACCGGCGTAAGGACTATTATTTCGGGGGAAACATATTCACTGCTCCAAACTCCTGAAGCATTTTTACCTTTAATTCTTAACCGGTATGTGCCCGGAGGCAGGTTTGTGTAGCGGAGTTTTTCCCTGCTTTTAGTTTCGGGCAGCCAGTCAGTATCAAAATTTTCCAGCTTAGCTATATAGGTATTCTGCTCTTCGTCTATAAACGAAATTACATCTACATTTACCGTAAACTCATTATGGTTAAATTCTATTTCAATTTTATCTTTAGAGGGGAGTGTCTGCTGGTCCCTGCCGAAAAAGCTTACAATTAAATTCGGCTTGTAAATTTTCTCCTTACCGGTAGGTTCAATGTAGCGCGATACACCTTTATCGGTGCCTATCCAGATATTGCCCCTGCTGTCCTTAAAAAACGCGCCCCTGTTTGTTTCAATGCCGGCAAGATTTTCGTGGGGAGTATAATTAACCTGCGATGCTCCTTCTTTCCTTATCACGCCGTAATCGGTACCTACCCATATATTGCCCCCTTCCTTATGTATAAAGAAAACGGGCCTGTTAACCTCAACTGCATTGCACTTGGCCAGCGAGTCTCCGGCTACTTTATATACCCCGTTAAGGGTGCCTATAAAAATATTATTCTCAATAACGCTGCCGCAGTAAATATTGTTGGCACCGGGAGTTTCTTTATTGGTGTAGTTTTTAAAACCGTTCTTTTCATTCCCAATAAAAAGCCCCGCGCCCATAGTGGCAACACAAAGCTCCCCCTTGTTTCCCATGAATATGCGTCTTATATAGCCGGTGTTTTCAAGAGGCGCAATTTTAATTTTCTCCGGCTTTCCGTCAACTATTTTATAAATATTGTAATTTGTCGCGGCAAATATATCTCCGGCAGAATCGGTAATGACCGAAACGACATTGAAAAGGGGTTCCCCCGGCAGAGTGATCCATTTAATCCGCCGGTTTTTATCCATTATGCCCAGCCCTTCTTTAGAAGCGGCAAACCAGACATTGCCTTCCCTGTCCCCGGCAAATTCCATTATCCTGAATCCGTCTTCCCGCCGGCGCGAGTTTTCAATTGTCTTAATTTCAAATTTGCCGTCGGTATAAAAAGTAAATCCCCCCTCGTGGCCGAAAAGAATAGAATTACCAAGCTGTGTAACGGCAGTAACTTCATCTTTAAATAAACCGCTTTGCGAAGTGAAGCTTGTGAATTTTGGTATTGTAAGTTTCTGTACTCCCCTGTTCCCTGCTATCCAAAGGTTGTCTTCCCTATCCCTTAAGGCGCCGTTAAAACCGGAAAAATTTGAATGCTGAAGAGCGGAAAGGTAGGTAATTTTGCCGCTCCTTTCGCTGTAAAGGGAAGTCTTCCGCTGATTTCCGAAGAAAAACAATCCATGATAATCGGGATAAAAGCAGTCCCGGTCTGTAGGGTAAGCTTTCCCTTCATCCAAGTATTTAACAACTTTTGAATATTTGCCCCCGCTCAACCGGCCTATGAAATTACTCCCCAACACCCAAATATTAATATTCTTCCCGGCATCTTTAAAATCAACATACATTCTTGATATTAAAGGGATTTCATTCTGCGGGATGTTGGAATTGAAAATTTTCATTCCCGCGTTCGGATCGTAAAGAAGAATTCCGTTGGATGTAAGGATGTAAAACAGGCCGCCTGCCTCTTTAATATCGCGCACTTCCCCCGCTTTTACCCACCGGTCCACATTAATAATTTGCCAGCTTCCGTTATTATAAACTACAATATTCCCCTTTTCAACAGAAATGAGCGCAGTTGAATTATTGCCGTTGGTGTAAACGGCAAAGGAATAATTCGATTCAACTTCCGAAACAAGTTCCTTGAAATTGGGCGATTTCAAAATCTTAAAGCTGTTTCCGGTAAAAAGCGCAATTTGAACTGAGCTGGATTTACTTACCGCCCAAATACGCCCCGCCCCGTCGCTTGCGATTGCGGTAAATTCATTAATGCCTAGTCCGTTATTCTTGGAATAAGTTGTCCATTCAATCCCGTCGTAAACTGCAATACCGCTTCGTGTTGCAAACCAGAGCCTTCCGTAGCCGTCCTGCGCAATTCCGTTAACGGTAGAGCTGGGCAGCCCTTCCATTACGGTGTATGTCTTTACATTAAGATCCTGCGCCTTTGCGGTATTGATAAACAAAAGCATAAGCAGCAGAGCGAATGAATAGGGAACACCCCCGCGCCTTAACATTATTCCTCTTAATATGTCAATAAGAATAATCTACCCATATTTAAACTTATAATAACTTAATTATCGATGAAAAAAATAAAATTTTAATCAAAAAAGAAGGGATTTTAAATGATTTTTGTCGAAAATGGCTAATTTTTGCATAAATTCGGCAAAATTAAATGCAGGTCAAATATCGGAGTTAATCTCCTTTATTATCCTTTCCGTGGCTCCTATGTTTTCATTAACAAAGCCTGCCGAAATGTCTCCCAGTTTTTTTCTCAAGGCATCATTCGAGAATAAATTTCTTAACTCTTTATATGCTTCTATTTTATTGTTTACAATTATTCCGCTGCCAAGCTCTACCAGCTTTAGCGCTTCGCGGCTGTTGCTAATTTTGGGACCGAAGAGTACCGGCACCCCGTAAACGGCGGGCTCAAGCACGTTGTGAATTCCCTGCTTGAAACTTCCCCCTACATAAACCAGATCGGCATAATGGTAAAGGGTAAGAAGTATCCCGATGGAATCTACAATTATTATTCTTTCGTTATTGTAATTATTAAGGTACGAAAAACGGATGGCCGGAATTTTACCCGCGAATGTCTGTTCCAGTTTTTCAAGGTGCAGAATAGTCGGTTCGTGCGGAGCAATAATCATCAGCGCATTTTTATCGTAACGGAACAGTTTTTCAACCGCAGGAAGAATTACTTCCTCATCCGCTTCCCATGAACTGCCGAATACAAAAACCTTTTTACCCTCAAAGAATCCGTCGGCAAACAGTTTACGGGTCTTTGCCTCGAGGCTTTTTTCGTAAACCCGGTCGAACCTTGTATCGCCGACGGCTTTAAGTCTTTCAGCCGGATAGCCGAAGCTGCGGAAATTTCCGGCGTCATCCCCGCTTACGGTAAGAATTTTTGAGATATCATTGAATAATGCTTTATGAAACGATTTTGAAACGGGCAGTAAACGGCTCGAATCTTTCCTCATTGTAGCATCTACTATATATGAAGGAACATTCTTCTCCTTAAGCACCTTAACAAAATTAGGCCAGAAATCGTAGCGCATAAAAAGCACAAGATCCGGTTTGGCCGTTTCAATAAAACGGCGCGCCAGTTTGGATGTATCGAAAGGGAGATATGAAATTATATCGGCAAAAGGATATTTAACCGAATTTTTATAGCCGGAAGGGGAAAAGAATGTAATTAATATGTTTACGTTCTTTTCCCTTTTAAGTTTTTCAATTATCGGTTTTGCCTGTTCAAATTCGCCAAGCGAAGCGGAATGGAACCATATAAGCTTTTTGCTCCTGTCAACCGCCGCAAGGGAGGCTGCAAGATTTTCAAATAAATTGCTTCTGCCTCTAATTCCCTCCGCTATTTTTTCGTTTAAAAAGCGGGCAACAAGAAAGAAGAGTTTCAATAATGGAAGCGCGGTAATATTATACAGGGAATACCAGAGGAGTCTCATAGCGACAAGATTTTTTTGATTTTTTCAAAAACCAGATTTGGTGTTATTTCATTCATACAATTAAAATGTTTTTTCGGGCATTCCTCTTTGCCGAAATGGCTGCAGGGGCGGCATTTCAAATTCTCATTCTGCATTATTACTGCCTCCCTTTTGTAGGGCGCAAAACCGAATTGTTCAACCGAAGAGCCGAATAATACAATAAGAGGTATGTAATTTGCCGAAGCCGTATGCATAAGTCCCGAATCGTTGCCGATGATAAGACTGCATTTCTGCATATCGGCGGCTGTTTTGTAAAGGTCGTTATCGTTGCAAAGGTTAACCGATTTGTTAATGCGCGACGCTATTTTGCCGCAGTATTCAGCGTCATCCTTTCCGCCGAAGATTGCAATAGTATAGCCGTACTTATTCATCAGCTGGCCAAGACGGGTAAAAAATTCATCGGGCCACCTCTTAGTAAAATGCTTCGAGCCTGGAATGAATCCGATATATTTTTCACTATCGGAAAGGGACGGTTTACAGTCTGCGGGAATTTCAAAATCGATTCCTTCGTCATCAAGTTCTAATCCCGGCACCGTGCCCGCGTATAATTCCGGAATGCTTAAATAATTTTTGTATAGATTTATTTTAAAATTTACCAGAAGGAATTTTTTAATGCTCGGTTTATGGAATTTTAGAATTGGGGTTTTAATTTCCTTAAGCAGATTGCGGCTTCTGAAATTGTTCTGCAGGTCTATAATTAAATCGAAATTGCCGCTTTTAATTTTGCCGCTTATTTCCGCCTCATTTTCATCGGTATTAAGAAGCAGAAAGTTACTTATGTTCTTATTGGTTTTAACTGCGTTGTGGTACTGGGTACGGCAGAGGAATGTAATATCGCACCCGGTGTACTTGTTTTTAAGAGCCCTTAATACAGGAGTAGTTAACAGTATGTCCCCTAAGGAACTTAGCCTTATTACAAGTATTTGTTTAATCTCTGTTTTCAAGCAATTTTCTAAAATTTCATAATATAATTTACTTAATAAACTCTTTCATTACAATCATTATTATTTGTGTAAAAGCGGCGGGATGATTATTTTACGGGGGTAAATTTAGAGGATTTTATGACGTCATTGAACCCTTCTCCGGTAAAAGAATTTCCGGCCGATTCGCTTGAAAAGCAGGTTTATTCATTTGTAGATTCCCTTTCGGGCAACCTGCCTATACCCAACGACCGGAACCGGCTCAGCTACTGCCTATTCAAATATTTGAACGGCGAGGGAGATGCTCCGCAGATTCTTGTTAAAACACAGAAATTGAAGATTCAAGGTATTTCGCAGGCCGAATTAGCGGTTAAACTTGAAGAAGGCTTAAAAAATATTAAAAAATAAAAGGGGCTTTTAAGCCCCTTTTCTTAATTCCTCTTATTCAGCCTCCCTTAGGAATTTTTCAAGCAGGTCAACATCTTCAGGGCTTCCCATATAAACCGGGGTCTTTTCGTGCAGCCGCTCCGGCTGTAAATCCAGAATTCTCTTTTTGCCGTCTATTGCCCTTCCTCCGGCTGTTTCAATTATAAACGCCATCGGATTGCATTCGTACATCAGCCTCAATTTTCCCTTTGGATTGCGCATATCCCCCGGATACATGAATATCCCCCCGTAGAGAAGGGTCCTGTGGAGATCGGCCACCATAGAGCCTACATAGCGCGCCTGGTATGGCTTTTCATCGAATGTATGCGCCTGAAGGTATTTAATGTAATTCTTTAACCCCTGAGGCCATTTAAGGTAATTTCCCTCGTTTGCGCTGTAAATTCTCCCCCTCGAAGGAATTTTTATATCCTCATGCGAAAGTAGGAACTCTCCGAATGCCGGATCGAGGGTAAAGCCGTGCACCCCGTGATGCCCGGTTGTATAAACCAGTATTGTGCTCGAACCGTAAACCACATATCCGGCGGCTTCCTGCTTGTACCCCGGCTGAAGGCAGTCATCAAGAGTGCCCGGCGTGCCGTCCGGGGTTACCCTCTTATAAATTGAGAATATTGTTCCTATCGAAATATTCGCGTCAATGTTCGAAGAGCCGTCAAGCGGATCGAACAAAAGTACGTATTTGCCAACCTGATGCTGAGAGGGAATATGGATAATTTCCTCTTCCTCTTCCGAAGCCATAACACAGAAATGTCCGCCGTGGTCCATTGCTTTAATCAATACGTCATTGGCAAAAATATCAAGTTTTTTTACTTTTTCGCCGTGAACGTTTTCGGAGCCTGTGAATCCCAGTATATCCACAAGCCCGGCCTTGTTCACTTCAAGCGAAATGAGTTTAGCGGCCATCCCTAGCTGATCGAGAAGAGCCGAAAGCTCCCCTGTAGCCCCCGGGTGCATTCTTTCCCCTTCAAGAATGTGCCTCGATAATGTCATGAATCTTTTTTTAGCCATCTACCCCTCCCGGGTTTTTATATGTTTTTTATTTCCTGATCCTTGTACTGCAACTGGTATAACTTGTAATAAATTCCTTTCTTAGCAAGAAGCTCCTGATGGTTTCCGCTTTCCCTTACTTCCCCTTTATGCATCACAATAATTTTATCGGCATTCTGAATTGTAGAAAGCCTGTGTGCAATAACAATTGAAGTGCGCCCTACAAGCAGTTTTTCAATTGCGTTCTGAATAAGATTTTCAGTTTCGGTATCAACGCTCGAAGTCGCCTCATCCAAAATAAGAATTTGCGGGTTATAAGCAAGCGCCCTTGCGAATGAAATAAGCTGTCTCTGCCCTACGCTTAATGTTGCCCCTTTTTCCTTAACCTCTTCGTCATATCCGCCTGGAAGATTCGAAATAAATTTATGCGCCCCAACCGTCTTTGAAGCTTCAATAACCTGTTCGTCGCTTATAAGCCCGGAACCGAGATTAATGTTGGATTTGATCGTTCCTGAGAAGAGGTACACATCCTGCAGAACTATTGAAATATATTTGCGCAGTTCTTTTTTATCGAGCGTTTTAATGTCTATTCCGTCTATAAGAATCGCGCCTTTGTCAATATCGTAAAAACGGGTAAGAATATTAATTATGCTGGTCTTGCCCGCGCCTGTGGCCCCTACAATGGCTATTGTTTCCCCCGGATTGATATTGAAGGAGACATTCTTAAGCACATATTCGCCTGGGTTGTATGCAAACCATACATCCCTGAATTCAATTGCCCCCGAAGGCTTGTTCAGCTTAACCGGATTATCGGGGTTTTTAATCATTGTATTGTCGTCCAGCAGTTTGAATATCCTTTCCGATGAGGCCATGGCGCTCTGCAGAATATCATACTTTTCCGATAAATCCCTTATGGGGCGGAAAAACATTTCGGTGTATTGAATGAAAGCAAAGAGAACGCCTATAGTCATCCGGCTCTGAATTATTTCCCCGCCGCCGTACCAAATAATTAATGCCATTGCGGCAGTGCTTACAAATTCAACACCGGGGTAAAATACGGCATAATAAAAAACCGACCTTATATTGGCATCCCGGTGGTCTCTGTTAATTCCCGAAAACCGCTCCGATTCCTCTTTTTCCTTTGTGAATATCTGCACTATATTCATTCCGGTTATATGCTCCTGCATATAGCTGTTAAGCCTTG
This sequence comes from bacterium, assembly GCA_027398005.1. GTDB lineage: Bacteria > Bacteroidota > Ignavibacteria > Ignavibacteriales > Melioribacteraceae > JAEXUB01. The sequence continues at coordinate 6,858 of DAHYUM010000003.1, read as the reverse complement.
CAAGGTGGAAACGGACATCGAGATAAGTCTCGCGCACCTTCTTGCGGAAAAGGAATGTACCGTAAATTAAAACAGGAAGCACCGAAAGGGACACGAGTGATAAATCCCACGAGAGCGCGAACATAAAAACAAGTATCCAGAGCACAATAAATACATCGCTGAATACCATTATTATGCCGGATGAATACATCTGCTCGAGCGAATCGACATCGTTGGTTACGCGCGTTACAATCCTTCCTATGGGGGTTTTATCGAAATATTTAAGTGAAAGTTTCTGCACGTGCGCGAAAATTTTATTGCGCAGGTCGAATATTATTTTCTGCCCCATAAGCTGGGTGTAATAGGAAAGGAAATACTGCATAACCGACTGGAACAGCAGTGCCGCTATTAATGCGACGGCAATCAGTATAAGCCCTTTATAATCCTTATGCGCAATGTTATTATCTATTGCCACTTTGGTTAAATAAGGGCGCAGAGGCCCCAGCGCGGCTACAATAATGTTAAGCACAATGGCCGCAACAACATATTTAGTATACGGTTTTGCAAAACCGAGAAGCCTCTTCATCAGTTTCGAATCGTACGCTTTGCCTAATAATTCGTCGTCCTGTCTTTCGGCCATATCAAATCTCTTTCAGTTCTTCTTCAAGCAGCTGCCTGTTGTGAATTTCGGCATAAACGCCGTTCAACGCAACCAGTTCCTGATGCGTTCCCTGTTCTATAATCTTCCCCTTTTCAAGCACGAATATCCTATCGGCATTTTTGACCGTGCTAATACGGTGGCTTATTATAATGCTCGTTCTTTCCCTCATAAAATCTTTTAGCTTCTGCAGTATTTCCTCTTCGGTATGGGTATCTACAGCGGAGAAGGAATCGTCCAGAATAAGTATTTTCGGGTTAACTGCCAGTGCGCGCGCCAATGTAGAGCGCTGCTTCTGTCCCCCCGAAAGGGTAATTCCCCTTTCCCCCAGAATCGTTTCGAAACCGTTCGGAAAATTTTCAACATCCTTTTTCAGCCCCGCAATTCCGGCCACATTATCAACCAGCTCATTGTCTCCGCCGCCGGGGCCGTATAAAATATTGTATGCAAGAGTATCCGAAAAAAGGAATGTTTCCTGCGGCACAAGGCCTATTCCGCTTCTCAAAATCTTAAGCGGAATTTTCTTCACGTTCCTGCCGTCAATAAGCACTTCCCCGCCGGTGGTATCGTAAAGCCTTGGTATAAGGTTTATTAGAGAGCTTTTGCCCACACCTGTATGCCCTATAAATGCAACTGTGCTTCCTTTCTCAATCTTAAAGCTTACGTTATCAAGAACATCGGGCAGGTTTTCTTTATACCTGAAAGAAACATTCCTAAATTCAATTTCGCCACTTATGGAATTAATTCCGGAATCGGTCTCCTCCGAATCGGCTATATCAACTTTTTCGTTCATTATGGCTACAAGCCTTTTCATGCTGGCTTCGGACTGCTGAACTATATTAGCCACCCATCCGAAAGCTATTACCGGCCATATCATCATTCCAAGATAAACGATGAAAGCGGAAATATCGCCCAATGTAAGCTTTCCGTTAATAACCATTATGCCGCCGGCGCTAATTACTATAATTACCGAAACCCCGGCGATAAGGAATAGGATAGGCTGAAAGAGGGACTGGATTTTAATTTTATCCATCTGCCTCTTTAAATATTCGTCGCCCAGTTTTTCGAACTGTTCGGTTTCGTAATCTTCCCTAACGTACGATTTGACAACCCTAATGCCTGAAAAATTTTCCTGCGCCCTGGTTGTCAGTTCCGAAAACTTCTCATGTATAAGCGTAAACTTCCTGTGTATCTTCTTGCTTACACGGTAAACAAAATAGGAAAGAAACGGGAGAGGAAGAAGGGAATATAATGTAAGCAGGGGGCTTATGGCCAGCATAAGTCCTATTACTATGAAAATTTTAAACCCGGTATCTATTGAATACATTACCGCCGGGCCAATGAACATTCTAACGGCGCTTATATCGTTTGTGGCAAGCGCCATTATATTGCCGGTGGAATTATTCTGGAAATAACGGAGCGGAAGTTTTTCTATGTGATGCCAGAAATCTTCCCGAAGGTCAAATTCTATCTTCCGGGAAATAACAATTATTGTCTGCCTTATGAAGAAACGGAACAAACCGCTGAAAGCCGAAGCCGCAAGAATCAGCAGCCCGTATTTAAGAAGTATTTCCGATGCCATTTTTTCCTGAAGGTCGTCAATCGAATTTTTCATAAGGATAGGAATGTAGACCGCTGAAATATTCGAAAGGATTATAAAGACAACCCCCATAAATAATTGCGCTTTATAGCGGGCGAAATATTTTTTAAGCTCTTTTAAACTGCCCATTAAGTCAATTCTTTCAATTTTGCGTTAAAAAAACAAAGCAATCATATATTAAATATAGGATTGCTTTTTAAAGTTCAAAAAACCGCATTTTCTGCCGGAACCCCCGATTTGAAGGTTAAAAACCGACCGTATAAGGTATTATTCAATCACGCTGAAACCGGTATATTTCTGCAGAACAGGGGGAACAATAATCTTTCCTTCGGGGGTCTGGTAGTTTTCCAACATCGAAACCATCAAACGGCTTGTGGCCAGCCCCGAACCGTTAAGAGTGTGAACGAATTCCACTTTCTTGTCTTCCTTTCTGTAGCGTATGTTAGCCCTGCGCGCCTGGAAAGTCTCAAAATTGCTGCAGCTGGAAGCTTCGAGCCATTTATTTTCGGCCGGGCTCCAGGTTTCAATATCGTAGCACTTGGCGGCAGAAAAACTTAAATCCCCCGTGCAGAGCATTAAAATCCTGTATGGTATTTTCAACGCTTTGAGTATATCCTCTGCATCGTTAACCATCATTTCAAGCTCGTCGTACGAATTATCCGGCTTGGAGAATTTTACCATTTCAACTTTATTGAACTGGTGAACCCTTAAAAATCCTTTTGAATCTTTACCGTAAGAACCGGCTTCCCTTCTGAAACAGGGGGAGTAGCCTACATACTTAATTGTAAGTTCTTTTTCCGCCAGTATTTCATCCCTGTGAATATTGGTAATAGGAACCTCGGCAGTCGGAATAGGATATAATCCGTCCTTTTCAATAAAGTACATGTCCTCTTCCATTTTTGGTATCTGGCCGGTGCCTTTCATCGAATCCCTGTTGACGAGAACCGGAGGCATAATTTCCTTGTATTCGTGGTGCTGAAGATGGTAATCGAGCATATAATTAATTAAAGCGCGTTCAAGGGTTGCCCCTTTGCCGGTGTAAAGGGGAAAACCGGAACCGGCTATTTTTGTCCCCCTCTCAAAATCGAGCAGAGAAAGTTTCTTTCCCAATTCAATATGGTCGAGTACTTTATAATCATTCTCGAATGAGAAACCTTCGGGGAGCCAGCGCCTTACTTCAACGTTATCCTCTGCGCTCTTGCCTACAGGAACAGATGAATGGGCAATATTAGGGGTGCGGCGCAAAATGAATTCAATTTTTTCTTCCACTTCCCCCTGCTGTCCGTCCAATAGTGCAATTTCATCACCAACCCGTTTCATCTCGGCAAATATGGGGGCAGTATCCTGCCCTGCTTTTTTCATTGCCGGTATCTGCGCCGAAACCTGATTCTTCTTTGCCTTTAAATCTTCTACTTTTGCTATTATGCCCCTTCTTTCCTCGTCAAGGGAAAGTATCTGGTCCACAATGTCTTCGGCGTTTTTATTTTTTAATCCCTGCCTTACCGCATCCGGGTTTTCACGAATCAATTTAATGTCTAACATTATATACTCTCTGTTTATTTTTAACCGAACTGCTTATGCCCTCAAAAATTTTCCCGAAGGGCAAAAGCGTTCTATTTAACTACTATGTTATAAATTTTTCCTTTAACGTAAATTTCTTTTACTACCGTTTTACCTTCGGTATGGGCCTTAACCTTTTCATCCTGCCAGGCCGCGGCTTTAACCTCTTCTTCGCCTGCGCCTGCCTTAAGACTGACCGTTGAACGGAGCTTTCCGCTTACCTGAACGGCAATAGTCATTATATCCGACTCGAGAGCCGCGGCATCGGGAGCGAACCAAACGGGGTTTTCGAATAATGTTTTTTCGTGCCCTATAAACTGCCAGCACTCTTCCCCCAAATGCGGGGCCAGAGGGGTAAGCATTGTAATCATTCTTTCAAGCGAGTAGGAGATGAAATCTTTTCTGCATGCCCCTAAATTCTTAAGCTCATTTAAAAGCTCCATTAAAGCGGCTACTGCCGTATTAAAACGGAAGTTTTCAACTTCAACCGGAACCTTCTCAAGAGTCTGGTTTATTTTTCTGTAAATTCCTTTTTCGGCTTCGCTCAGCCCGGCAATATCATATTTTTCCTGTGCCGGCGCCTCTTTGACAATACCGGGATAAGTTGTAACCATTGCATAAGTTCTCTGCACAAAACGGTCAACACCAACAATTCCTTTATCGCTCCAGTCCCCCCCTAATTCATAAGGCCCCATAAACATGAGATACATCCTGAATACATCGGCGCCTACGTTAACAATAAAATCATCCGGGTTTACAACATTACCGCGGGACTTTGACATCTTAGCCCCCTGGTTGGTAATAGTACCCTGATGAATAAGCTTTTTAAATGGTTCGTCGCTTGTAACAAGCCCAATATCGCGGAGGAATTTATGAATAAACCGCGCGTAGAGAAGGTGCATTGTAGCGTGTTCGGCGCCCCCCACATACATATCAACGGGAGCCCATTCATTGGCAAGTTTGGTATCGAACATTCCGCCGCCGAATTTGGGGTTCATATAACGGAGATAATACCAGGAAGAATCGACAAAAGTATCCATAGTATCGGCATCCCTTTTAGCATGTCCGCCGCACTTGGGGCACTTTGTATTTACAAAACTTTCGTTTCCCGCTAGAGGCGAACCGCCGTCGGGTTTAAAATCCACTTCGTAAGGAAGCACAACCGGAAGCTCTTCTTCGGGCACCGGAACTTCACCGCATTTTTCGCAGTGAATAATTGGAATTGGTGTTCCCCAGTAACGCTGACGGGATATAAGCCAGTCCCTTAACCTGTAATTTATTTTTCCCTTACCGCTGCCTTCGGCTTCAAGGTGTTTAATTACTTCATTAATACCAAGGTCGGAACGTGTGCCGTTAAATTTGCCCGAATTAATCATAGTGCCTGTTTCGGTAAAAGCGACTGTTAATTCGTCCCCTTCGTTGGTTCCATCCTGAAGAATAACTTTCTTTATTGGCATATTGAATTTTTTAGCGAACTCGAAATCCCTTTCGTCGTGCCCCGGCACAGCCATAACACAACCGGTGCCGTAGGTGGCAAGCACATAATCGGCAACCCAAACAGGAATCTTTTCGCCGTTAACGGGATTAACCGCAAAAGCTCCGGTGGGAACGCCTGTTTTTTCCTTAACTGTGGAAGTTCTTTCAACTTCGGTTAATGTGCGCACCTGTTCAATATATTTTTCAATGCCTTCAATAAATTCGGGCCTGGCAATTTTCTTTACCAATGGATGTTCCGGAGCAATTACAACATAAGTAACCCCGAAAAGAGTATCGGGGCGGGTTGTAAAGACGGTAATCTTATCATCGCTCCCTTCAATTTTAAAATCAACTTCCGCCCCAACGCTTTTGCCAATCCAGTTGGTCTGCATCAGTTTAGTCTTTTCGGGCCAGTCAATTTTATTCAATCCGTCAAGAAGCTCTTCGGCATAATGGGTAATCTTAAAGAACCATTGTGTAAGGTTTTTCTGAATTACGGTGGTTCCGCATCTCTCGCATCCTCCGTCGGCACCCACCTGTTCGTTTGCCAATACAGTCTGGCACGATGGACACCAGTTAACGGGAGCGTTTTTACGGTATGCTAAACCTTTTTTATATAACTGCAAAAAGAGCCATTGGTTCCATTTATAATACTCGGGAACGCAGGTCATCATTTCGGCATCCCAGTCGTACATGCAACCCATTCTTTTAAGCATTTCCTTAATATCGGCAATGTTTTTAAGTGTGCTGTCCTGCGGATGAACCCCCGTTTTGATAGCATAATTTTCAGCCGGCAGGCCGAAAGCATCATATCCCATCGGTTCGAATACATTAAATCCCTGCAGTTTTTTAAATCTGGCCCAGGAATCGGTAGGCCCGTAATTATACCAGTGCCCACAGTGCAGTTTTGCCCCCGAAGGGTAGATAAACATTACAAGGCAATAGATTTTTTTCTCAATATCGGTTAAGTTGGTGAAAAAAGTTTTTTTCTCTTCCCACGTTTTCTGCCATTTGGCTTCAATTTCTTCAAAAGGGTATTTCATTTCCAAATCTGAATTTATTATAAAAAATTTGCGTCAAAAGTTATCAAAATTGCGCTGGTTAAGCAAACCGGATGAGGGGTTTCATCTAAAAATAGGTAAAATAGAGGCATATTAGGACTAACGCTCTTTTATTCTTCCCATAAATTCCGTTTGCAAAAAAAGACATGCATAATTATTTGATATACGGCACAAATTTTAATTGGTGCAACATCAAATGTTGTGTTTGATAAAAACAAGTTCTATTTTCACTCATCCCTTAATGTTTTCAAAGAATTAGTTTGTTGTATAGCCGAGACAATAAATCATCTACAAAACTATAAGGAGAAAGGAGATGCAGTGGAAAAGAAGCTTTACCCTGTTTCTTAGCGTACTTGTTCTTAATGTACTGTTAAGCAGCTGTAAAAAGGATGACAATCCAGCCGATTCCACAGGAGGAAGCGGCGAAACCGGAATTGCCCAGGTTACTTCTACAGGCTCGGGAACAATTTCAACAGCTTCAGGATACAAAATCAACATCATTCCCGGAACGGTTCCCCAAAACT
>DAHYUM010000039.1 GCA_027398005.1 bacterium | reverse complement strand
CTTAGCGAGGCGGGAATTTCTACCTCTTCCTGTTCGGTATCAGGCCCCGATTCGTTTGCTGTCTGCACCTTAGTATCAATTCCGGCAACAATTTCGAACATCTTGTTCAGCCCCGAGGCTCCCCCCTGTTCAATAACCCTTGTGCTTAAAATTATTGCCTCGCCGCCAAGTTCAATTTTCATCTGCTCGCTTGCTTCTTTTAATGTTGCGGCAACAAATTTTTTAATTTGCATATTCAACCTCAATCTTTTCGATGAACTCTATTTCGGTGGATGCCGGAAGTTCTGAGTATGATAGAACGGCAACGTCGGGGAATGTGGAATTAATCAGCCTGTAGAAGTATGGCCTTATGGTTGCCGATGTTATAATTACCGGAATGTATCCCAATTCGTGGAATACACTTATTTTTCTTTCAATTTCTTCATTCAAATCTTTTAATGTCGCCGGGCTCAATCCAAGTGTCTGAATTGCCTCTTTCTGGCTCTGCAACGACCTTGTAATTGAACTCTCAATCTGGTCCCCCAGAACTATTGCGTGTATTATCCCGTTCTGGTCTTTATATAAATTCGCAATCGTATCCCCTATTGCATGCCTTGAATATTCAGTTAGCACATCAACATTTTTGGTTACTTTGGAATAATCAATCAGCGATTCGAGTACCTGAACCAGATCCTTAATGGGGATATATTCCTTTAACAGATTCTGAAGCACCTTCTGAATTGTGCCTAAGGGGAGTACTTCAGGATTTATATCTTCAATTACAGCCGGGTAATCTTTTTTAAGGTTTTCAACCAGCTGTTTAACAGCCTGACGTGTAAGCACCCTGTCAAAATTCTTTTTAAGGGTTTCCTGTAAATGAGTTGAAAGAACCGAAAGGGCATCCACAACAGTGTACCCCATTAATTCCGCTTTTTCTTTTTCTTCCCTTGTTACCCACGAAGCAGGCATTTTAAATGCAGGGTCCTGAGTTGGCAGTCCTTGCAATTCCTCTTCGATATTACCGGGATTCATCGCAAGGTATCTATCTGTATGAATAGAATATGCGGCAACAATGTTGCCCTTAATTTTAATTATATATTCATTCGGATTGAGCTGTAAATTATCCCTTACCCTTACAGGAGGTATAAGAACACCGTATTCAAGTGCAATAAATTTTCTGGTAGAGGCTATCTTCTGGAATAAATTGCCCCCCTGGTTTTCATCTACAAGGCTAATAAGCCCGTAGCCAATTTCAATTTCAATCGGATCAACCTGAAGGTACTGCTCAACTTTATCCTCTGCCGCAGGGGCCTCAGGCGAAGTAAGGGTTTCATCCTGCGATTCCTTTTCAGCCTGTGCAGTCGCTTTATTCTTTTTAACTACATAAGCCAAAACCCCAAGCATACTCCCTAAAAAGATGAATGTAAGAGTCGGCATTCCGGGTAACAGCGAAAATGCAATAATAACACCCGAAACCGTAGCCAAAACACGCGGATTGGAAAACAGCTGGTTTTTCATCTGGGAATCGAGTGCGGTTCCCGATGCGCTTCGTGTAACTACAAGGCCCGCTGCTGTTGCAATTAATAATGCTGGTATCTGCGATACCAGGCCGTCGCCTATGGTTAATATTGTATACGATTTTAAAGCGTCTGTAAATGATAATCCCCTTTGTGCCACCCCTATTATAAATCCGCCGATAATGTTGATTCCATTTATCATAAGGCCGGCAATGGCGTCCCCTTTAACAAACTTGCTGGCGCCATCCATAGAACCGTAAAATTCTGCTTCGCGGCTTAACGATTCCCTCCTTGCAACGGCTTCGGCTTCATTTAAAAGCCCCGCATTTAAGTCGGCATCTATTGCCATCTGCTTTCCGGGCATCGCGTCCAATGTGAAACGTGCCGCCACTTCCGAAATACGTCCCGAACCTTTAATAATTACTATAAACTGGATTATTACAAGGATGATAAAAATTATAAAGCCAACTACATAGTTGCCTCCAACAACAAACTGCCCGAAAGTATCAATTACCTTACCTGCATAGCCGTCTATAAGAATTAAACGTGTAGAGCTTATGTTAAGCCCCAGCCTAAAAAGGGTTACTACAAGCAGTAATCCGGGGAATACAGAAATATCGAGAGGACTGTTTATATACAGCGAAACAATAAGCACTAATATGGAAAGGGTTATATTGGTTGCCAGAAGAAAATCGAGAAAGAACGGAGGAAGCGGAATAAGCATAAGGCCCAGTATAAATACAAGACCCAGTGCCAGAATTATATCGGAATTTGAACCTTTCTTTTTCATATTATACTATACTTGCCTTTCTTCTTGCTCTTTTAATATTGAACAGATATGCCAGAATCTGTGCTACTGCCTTGAAAAGCTGGGATGGAATTTGATCCCCTACATCGCACTGTTTGAATAATGCGCGGGCAAGTTCCCTATCCTCGTGCAAAGGCACATTGTTTTCAACTGCTATAGCCTTAATTCTCTGCGCAACCGCGTCTACACCCTTGGCAACTACCCTTGGTGCAGTATCTTTTTCCATATCATATTTTAATGCAACAGCAAAGTGTGTAGGGTTTGTAATTACAACATCGGCTGTAGGCACATCCTTCATCATTCTGCGTTTTGCCGTCTGCATCTGAATTTTTCTAATTCTCGATTTAATCAGCGGATCCCCTTCGCTCTGTTTATACTCATCCTTCACTTCCTGCTTGGTCATCATAAGGTCTTTGTTATGTTTATAGCGCTGATAAATAAAATCGACCGCGGCAAACACGGCATAAACAATGGCTATCCTCCAGACAAGGGTGTAGCTGGCATCCATCATAAACTGGGCAATTTCAGCTACAGTCAATCCGGGCAGTAAAAGAGCATCAGTTATAAGCTTCTCTATTACAGTATAGGACATAAGCACTACGATTGAAATCTTTACTATAGCCTTTAATATTTCTACAGCCGAACGGGATGAGAAAAAGAGGTTTTTGGCATTGGCAAATAGATTGAATTTACCTGCTTTGGGGGTAATTGCCTCCCAGCTGAATTTGAACCCGACCTGCGATACCGATGCAATAATTGAGACAAGGCTTATTCCTATTATAATCGGCGCAATTGAACCGAAAAATATGAGCGCCCATTTAATAAAATACATCTGCATTGTATCTTTTGTTAGCGAGAGAGTATCAAGCGAATTGAATATCGAATAAGATAAATCGTAGAAATTATGCCCTAAAGTGTTGCGTGTAATAAATAGAATGACGAGTCCTATGGTAAAAACCGCGAAGGAATTTACTTCGGTACTTTTAGCAACCTGCCCTTTATTCCTGGCATCTTCAATCTTCTTACCAGTAGGTTGTTCGGTTTTTTCCTGGCCGTCCGATTCTGCCATTCTATCCTATCGCCTTAATTAAATTTAATAATGATGATTCGGTTTCCTGAAGCAATATTTTCATAACATATACGGTTATAGGCAGTGCCGCCATTAAAATGAATATTCCAAATGCTATTTTTAACGGCTGTGTTACAAAAAACACCTGCATCTGCGGAATCATTCTTGCAACTATTCCCTCGGCTATCTGAACTACAAAAAACGATACCATTATAGGCGCCGCTATCTTAATTGCTATTACAAATATTGCAAATGAGTATTTTATTATCATATCGTAAACGCTTTTGGTTATGCTAAATTCCCCTATCGATATGGTCTTAAATGAGTAAAATAATCCCGTTATTATGTAATGATGCCCGTTTATTACAAATAAAATCATAATAGCAATAAACCCGTAAATCTCACCAATTATATTGTCGCTCAATTCATCAAGCGGATTGAATGCCTGCGCCATGCTTAGCCCTATTGAAAACCCGATTAAACTTGCCGCAAAACTGAAACCGTAAAAAACAAAATTCACCATATACCCCATTAAAACTCCGGTCAATACTTCCTTTATGCCGTTTACGGCCATCCATCCGAGGCTTATTTCAACGTGAATATTTGTCTTGTCTAAGGTCATAAATATCATATAAGCTATAACAAGCGAAAGAAGCACCCTTACCTGAATTGGGACTGCGGTATTGCTGTATATAGGAGCTACGGACATAGCCGATACAACCCTCAGGAATATCATAACTACAAGAATGAAATCGGCTACCATTATATTTGTCATTTCGGTATCGAGGATATTAGTGAAAAGAATTTCAATGTTATCGAAATCATTTTATCGAGCATCCATGGCAGGAGAAAAATGATTGTTATTGCCGTAACTACAATTTTAGGCACAAATGTAAGAGTCATTTCCTGAATTGACGTGGCCGCCTGGAAAATTGAGACTATAATACCCACTACCAGCGATACGCCAAGTATAGGGAGCAGTATGATGAATGTAGTATAAAATACATCCTTGAATAAATCTATTACCAGTTCTTCTGTCATTGGGCAAAACTCCTTACTACCGAACCTATTACAAGGTTCCAGCCGTCTACTAATATGAATAATAGTATTTTAAATGGAAGCGAAATCATCATAGGCGGAAGCATCATCATACCCATCGAAAGAAGTATCGACGAAACTATCATATCCACCATTATAAAGGGAATGAAAAGGAAAAATCCAATTATGAACCCGGCTCTAAGCTCGCTTAAAACAAACGACGGAATGAGTATATATGTAGGTATGTCATCCTGGTTCGATGGCCTGTTCATGCTGGCCAGGTTTATAAAAAGCTGAAGGTCCTGTTCCCGTGTATTCTTAAACATAAACTGGCGCAACGGCTGAATTCCCCTGTCGTATGCCTCTTTAGTGGTAATTTCGTTATTCATCAGGGGCTGAAGGGCTGTATCGTTTATTTTATTAAACGTGGGGGCCATAATAAAGAATGTTACAAAAAGCGCAATGCCCGCCAATAACTGCGAAGGGGGCATCTGTGGCGTGCCCATTGCAGTCTTTAAAAAGTGGAATACAATTATCAGCCTCAAATATGAAGTGGTCATAATCATAAGCGAAGGGGCCAGCGATAATACGGTCATAAGAAGAAGTATCTGCAGCGTTACCGAAACATCCTTCCCCGATTCGGAAGTGCCTATGTCTATGCCAATCTTCGGGAGAGGCAGTGTCTGGCTCTGCGCTTTCTGAGCGTAGCTCAATCCCGAACCAAGCAGGAGAGCTATTAAAATTACAATTGAAATTCGTTTCATTTTAATGACAGATTTTTTCTAAAAAGATCTACAAAAGAATTTTTTTCTACGGTCTGCGTTGTGTCTATTTTATCGCTTTCTTCAAGTTCAAGCTCTTTAAGCAGATTTATCGAGCTATCCCCTATCCCAACAACAAGTATTTTATCCTTAATCTTAAGCACCGAAACATATTTTTTGGGCATTATCATCTGGGTAGCAAGCACCTTAATTTCGTAATTTGAGACCTTAATGCCCTTAACCGGCGAATAGAATTTTTTAACGTAACGGAGCACCAGATAAAGTATGCCTATAATTACTACAAGCGGAAATAGCGCCTTAAGTATGTCAAAAATGTTTACCATTAGTAAAGCCCCTTCAATCTCGAAGCTGCGTCGCTTAAGTGGACAATCCTGATGCCGAAATGCTTATCTATAACCACTACTTCCCCTTCGGCAATTTTCTTGTTGTTTACAAAAATGTCCACCGGTTCGCTGGCAAGTTTTTCAAGCTCAATTACATAGCCTCTTTCCAGTTCAAGTATGTCCTTTATCTGCATCTGGGTCCTTCCCAGTTCAATATAAACGTTCAACTGAAGATCTTTAAGGAAATTGAGCTTATCGTTGGAATAAGGAGATTTAACCGTAGACTCGTCAAACTCGTCAAAGTCGGCCAGTTCCCCTATTATATTAGTTTCCTCCGCTCCGCCTTCAAGATTGTCGTCGTTTAGCATATTGGGGTCGAGGTTATTTCCAATTTCGTTTTCGTCCATTTTTCTACCTGTCAATTTTCATTGTTTAATAATCTTCTTGTTATTTTAACGGCTTTTCTCTTGTTAACAGTGCCGCTCCGGCCGGCAAATAAAACTCTATTGCCTACTTTTATAGGGTGTTCGTCGTTTACTTTTGTGTTAATCTTAATTATATCCCCCGGCTCAAGGTCTATCAGCTCCTGCATCGAAATTTTTGCCTTGCCGAATTCGACCGTAACAGGGAGATAAGTCTTTACAAGATTGCCTGCAATAATTTCCTGCGGGGTGGTACCGTGGTATTTCTGAGGCCTGATGGTGGATAAATTCTTTGAAGATAATTTTGAGAGAATAGTATCGAAAGCGAATGTGGCAAAGCAGAGGTTCATCATGTATGAACTTTCGCCGAAAAGGATTTCGAAAGTGATAAGAAGAACCGATTCGCTCTGCGATGTAATCTGCGCAAAATCGATATCCGGTTCAAATCTTTCAACCCTGAAATCGTAATTGTCAATCGATTTCCACGCCTTTTTTAGGTCCTGCATAATCCTTTCAACAATTACTATCAATACTTTCTGTTCTATAGGGGTTATAACTTTATTCTGCTTTGTACCCTGCCCGTTGCCGCCTAACAGCCTGTCTACCAGTGTAAGAGCAAGGTCCGGGTTTAATTCGAGAATTCCCTTTATATCGGTGTTCTTTATGTCGAATGTATATAAGCAAGCGGGATTAGAAACCGAGAGTACATATTCTGAATAATAAATCTGATCCACAGTGGCAACGTTAATGGTAACAATAGTCTGAAGTTTAGAAACCATAAACGAGCTTAAGCTTTCCGCAAAATTTTCGTGGATATTGCGGATTGTCCTGAGCTGATTTTTCGAAATTCGGTTCGGAAGCCTGAAATCGAACGGGATTGCTTCTTTTTCCCTCTGAATAGGCTGTGCCGCCGGTTCGTTCGATCCGCTCTTTACATTATTGAGAAGTTGGTCAATTTCTTGCTGTGATAATACTTCTGCCATCGCAATTCTTCCGGCTTAGTTGATAATATACTTGCTGAAATAAACACGGTTAATTTTTACATCGGTTATCATTTTGCCAATCTGCTTTACAATCTCGCTCCTAAGCGTATCGCGGAATGCAATATTATTGAGCTGAGGTATTGTCTTTGCCGCAACCGTAGAGCTAACCGCATCCTTAATTAAAACCTGTTTTTCTTCTAGTGTTTTCTTATCCTTATCCGAACTTACATCGAACGCTACCGATAAGAGGAGCACTTTCTTTCCGTCTGTATCGGCAGGATTTGTAATGATATCGTCAATTGAATAAATGAATTTTCCCAGTTCCACTTTCGGTTCGTCAGCTTTTTTAGCCTGCTCTTTGTTCTGCGCGCCGGCAGTCTGGGCGCTTGCATTCATCTGAATCCTGTTGATGAGAATATTAGCGGTTATGAAATAAACGGCAACCAGCTGAACAATAAATAGGGGCAATCCGATAATCAATATTTTCTTCCCAGCTCCGGCCGATTTCTGCGGTACCGAGGGGGCAGCTTCAACTTGTTTGTTTTCGTCCATATCTCTTCATTTTTTTTCTTATATATCATTCAAGAGATATGCCACTAAAAATTGGGTATTTAGAGTAAAAATAAGGGGTATTTAAGGGAAGGAATGGCGAATATTGTGCACTTGGCCGAAATGGATAAAATCTGAGGGATGCTTACGCATCCCTCATAACGATTGAAGGAGGTCAATCATTAACGAATTAAATTGGTTATTTCCTGTAATAGTGTATCTGCAGTGGTTACAACCCTTGCATTTGCCTGGAAACCTCTCTGAGAAACAATCATTTTTGTGAATTCTTCCGATAAGTCAACATTGGACTGCTCGAGGGCACCCGACTGGATTGTAGTTACCGAGTTTTCCCCCGGAGTGTCTATTCTAGGATCTCCTGCGTTGGCTGCCACGTTGTACATGTTATCGCCTACGCTTACAAGACCGTTAAGGTTGTTGAATGTTGAAACCATTATCTGAGCAAGGGTCCTGGAATTACCGTTTGAGAAGATACCAATAATGTTTCCGTACTGGTCAATATTCAGGTTCGAAAGGGCTGCCGAAGCAGAACCGTTCTGAGATAATGCCGCTATCTGCGATGTAAGGTTGGTCTGTGTAACGCCCGATGTATCGAGACCGAAGTTGAGGTTTATAATCTGAGCTTCGGCGCCGCTTGCCGGTGTGAATGTTATTGCAGGTACAGGAGGAGTACTGGTTACCTGGTTACCTCCCTGCCATACGCTCTGTATTGTACCGCTCGGGTTATAGTAAATTTCGCCCGATGAGTTGGAGCTTAATGTACCGCTGGTAGATGGAACTTCTGCTTTCCAGCTCCATCTGTTATTGTCAATATGGTTGAATGTAAGGGATAATGTATGCGGGTTGCCCAAGGAATCGTAAATTGTAACCGATCCGAGAACTGGTTCCGGTGTTTCACCCTTGTCTATTCTCGAAATTACGTTTGTATCGGCAACAAGATTGCTTAGAGATGAGAAATTCAGCTTATAATCAATATTTACGCCCGGATTAGCAGTGCTGTCGGTTATAATGGAAATCTGGTTGGTTGTGCATGCACCTGTAGTAGCATCGAATGTTAATGCCTGCGTACCAGTAACAGGTGTAGCAAGAGCCGCACCGGTATTATCTCTAATTTCATAATGATAGGTCCATACGCCCGGTGTCGCGGCTGTTTCGGTATAATAGCTCCATAACTGATAAGGGTTGCCATCCTTATTGTAAATGGTATTAACATTGTAAGTTGTCGGGTCTGCGGCATTGAATGATCCGCCGGGGTATGTCTGTGCCGAAGCCGGGCTTTCTTTCTTCAGGTTGCCAACCAGTTCAACAATATCGGTTCTAATTGTTGTGGAACTGCTCTGTAAGTTGCCGCCCCACGATGTTTCAGTAGTTTTTACGGCAGGAAGTCTTAAGTTCTTGTCAATTTTAATATCCTGCAGTGTAGTACCGGCTGGTATTCTTCCCAAACCGTCGGCTACTTTACCCTGAACAATAGCGCCGTTGGTATTAACTAATTTGCCTGTAGCGTCAAAGTTGAACGAACCGGCCCTGGTATAGAACTGCTGTCCGTTGCTTTTAAGAATGAACATGCCCGAGCCCTGCAAAGCCAAATCGGTTGTAATACCGGTTCTTTCGAAAGTGCCCTGGTTCCAGTTGCGGTCTATAGAGTTAATTTTCATACCGAGACCAACCTGGAAAGAACTTGTACCGCCAGATGTATCGGTTGGGTTGGTGCCTGCTTTAATGAACTGGTTGAAGGTATCGCTGAATGTAACGCGCGAACCTTTGTAGCCGATAGTATTAACGTTGGAAATGTTATTGCCGATAACGTCCATCATTGCCTGATGGTTTTTAAGGCCTGAAACGCCCGAAAAGAGTGAGTTAAGAAGTGCCATTGTAACCTCCTAAGGTTTTATTACTTTTTTGTCGATCCGGCATCAGTCAGTCAGCCGGATCCGGAGCGTCCTTAAAAGGTCCCGCTCCGTGGTTAATTAATTAATTTCTATGCAAAAACCACGCTGTCAATATTGGTAAATATGTTGTCGCCTCCTGCTTCCAATGGTACTGCGGTTACTACAGTCTTATTGGGAATATTTACAATAAGAGCTGTATTGTTCATCATTACCAAAGAATCGCGGGCTCCCTTCTGTTCCGCTTTATCAACCGCATCCTGAATCTTGGATATCTGTTCGTCTCCAAGCTGGATGTTTCTTGATTCGAGCCTTTTCAAAGCGTGGTTCGAAAATTTGATTTTCGAAAGTTCCTCTTTGAAAATGGAACCGAAATCAGAGTTTAAATCGCGGACTTTCGCTTTTACCTGCTGTTCGTTCCCTACGAGGGGTACGAATGGTACGCTAATTCCGTTAATCTCTGCCATTTTATTAAATCCTTTTAATTAGTTTGTCGCGTTCAAAATTTCAAGAATACTCGATAAATCGAACTCGGTACCGTTTACAAGGAATTTCGCTCCGCTTTCGGTGTATTTTACTCCCGAAATTAAACCGTATTGATAACCTTTGTCCGACATCGTGTCTCCTGTTGTTGATGTTGCCGTTACGCTGAATGTATATGCACCGTTGGCAACTTTATACCCGTTATTATCGGTTAAATCCCAAGAAAGTTTATTCTCTCCTTTCTTTAAACCGTCTTTTTCTATGGTTTTAACCAAATTTCCGTCGGAATCTAAGATTTTAAATATTACCGAAGAGGAATTTGCCGACAAATCGATACCTAAGTTAATAGCAGACTGGCCATTGACCGTAATATCGGGACTGTCAATTTTAGCCTGTTTGCCAATCATCCCTGCCGACATAGTATTGTTAATGCTTTGCGTAAGTGTAAGGTTTGCACTTATGCTGTTCTGAATGTTGTCATTCAGGTTCTGTAGCTGCTCAAGGGAACTGAATTGAGCAAGCTGGGCCGCGTACTGCGTTCCATCCATTGGGTTCATCGGATCCTGATTCTGCATCTGGGCAATGAGAAGTTTAAGAAAATCATCTTTTCCCATTACGGAATTAGGATTCGTTGTCTGGCTGGAGGCCGCTGTAGTAGCTCCAATCGAGTTTACTGACGAGACAGTTGACACTTTATTTCCTCCTATACTAAATAATCGTATGAATTATAACCTAGAATTTTCTTTGCCGAATCGGTTTCGCTCCCTTCCTCGTAAGAAAATTCCTTTCCGGATGCCGGTTTACGTTTACCCGGCTGAACAAATTTCTGCTGTTTCTGGTCGGATGACGATACATTCACCTGAAGCATTGAAATATTTACTCCGCTCTGCGCCAGTGACTGTTTAAGTGTATCCAGATTGTTCTGAACAAACTGGCGTACGTTATCGTTATCCACGTCAATTCTTGCCTGTACCATATTCTTTACCATATCGAGCGAAACCTTAACATCGCCCATGTTTTCAGGCAATACTTTCAGGGTCATACTGCTTTTATTCCCCTGTTCAATAAAACTCTTAATTTCCTTTATAATCTCGTATGTCTTTACCGTTTTTGCGGTATCGGCCTGCCGCGCGAAATCCTTTATTACTTCGTCCCTCTGAACCAAAGTCCTTTCTTTTTCGGCAATACCCTGCAGGTTAAATTGTTTGCCGTTATCGGCTTCCTTCTTATCGGAACCGCTCTGGCTTGAGGAAGAATCAGAATCCTTTTTCATCTGATCCGAAGTATTTTTAAAAGAACCTTTATCGGCCTCTTTAACTGAGTCCTTAGCATCGGTGCTGTTCTGAGCCTGAACGGTATCCTTCTTTGAATCGGTATTGTTCGCTTTGGAATTATCGACGGCCTGCGCCTGTTTATCGGCTATTACTGCATCTTTATTTGTCTACTTACTATCTGTGTTTTTTAAATCTTTAATTGTATCGTCAGTTTTAATCGCCGTCTTGTCATTTGCTTTAACAGAATTCGGATCGGCCGGGGAATCTTTCTTTACAGGTGCGCCGGTATTGTTTTCATCAGTTTTTTTAACCGTTTCTTTATTATCGGCTTTAACATTGCCTGCCTTATCAAAAAGCATATTATTAGTTTCAAGAATTTTCTGTTCGCTCTGGGCAACAGTTTTCGCTTCCAGGCCTGGACCGCTGTTTTGAGTTTCTGCTTTAACCGTTTCGGATTTATCGGCCGTAGTGTTGGAATCGGGAGTATTTACAGTAATAGTGCTCTTTTTAAGAATATTCTTTTCGAACGGAGACATTGCGAAAATTTTAGCCTCCTGCTCTTTCTGCACCTTATCCGTATTTACCTCAACCACTTTGAATTTGTATTCTTCATTCCCGTTTTGAGGTTCGGCTTTTGTATTCCCTTTCTGTGAGACAGAATCGCTCTTATTTGCTCCTGTATCAGCCGGCACATTATTTACAGCCACATCTGGCTGAATATTCACGTTTACATTTGGTGGTACCTGCTGTTGAACAGTCGCCGCCTGCTGCTGAGCCTGGGCATTCTGCAATTGTTCCTGTGTATTTGCTTCCATTGATTGCGCATCCGAATCTGAAACCGGTAATGCTTCTGCCGGCATCTGCAATATTTTAGCGGTCATTTCATCTGCATTATTATCAGAGGTATTCAAATTCCCTTTTCCGGTTCCATCATTTACTTCCTGTGCATTATTCACATCGCCTGTTTCACTATTCTGCAGGGCAGCTGCTGAACCGGAAGAAATCTTTTTATCTGCCGTGGCACTATCCGTACCGCTCTGGGGTGCGTCCGAAATGAACATCGGAATTATTTTTGTGGAAACAAATAATTCTTTATCCTGACTGCTTAGTTTTGATAATTCAACTTTAATCTGCGAGCCCGGGTTTTTAAAATTTAATACAACTTTACCCTTATCCTCCAGTGAAGAAAAGATCTGTCCGGCAAGGTTCGAAGCGGCATTGGCAGTATTAGCGGCTGATGGCTGTCCGTCTGCGGTTTGATATGCCTGAAGAAGCTGTGCAAGAGCTCCGGTAAGGGCATCCTTCGAAAGAAGAATTTCCTTGTTTTTAACAAGGTCTTTAAAATTTACTGTATCGGGTATTTGCACATTCTGGTTAACAAATGCCAGCTGAAGGAAATTTGCGAGCATTGAATCGGTACTTTCCTGTTTAGAATCGGTAGAGATTGCGCCTTTAACAAGCGATGAAATTGCCGAGGTCTGGGAGGAATTTGAATTGGCCATTCCATTGATTAATGAAAGATTAAAAGCAGGAGCCGATCCGGCATCTGCCGATTCGCTCTGTGAAATGGATATTTTAATTATATCGGAAAACAGATACTGGCTTTTGCCTAATTTGAATCCTTTCTGGCCCTGGACAAGCGCCGAAGAATTTGAATCGATAAATAATGGATTGAAAAACATTATCTTATCCTCGTTAGTTTGCGAACTAGTGCTGAGTCTTTTTTCATGTCGAATTTGGAAAGTATTTCGGCTGCTTTTTTCTTTTTCATAGAATAAAGTAAATCACTTCCTACATTATCGGCATACATTCTTAAAAATTGAGAAGCCTTGCCTGCATCCATGGCTTCGAGAATACCCACAGTGGATCTTTTCCAGTTTTCGTATGAGGCAGAATCCATTTTAGTCGGGTCGGATTGCTTTTCATTCGAAACGGTTTTATTATCGGCAGAAGGCTGAGCTCCCTGCGGCTGGCTGTTGTTATTTGGAGTATTCTGCTGCTGAACCGGAGCTGAATTGTTTGCCCCCTGGCTGTTATCCTTTTGCGCTGCGGTTTTCAGGCTGTCGGTTTTCGGCGCAAGGTTTCCTGCAATCGATTTAAGAGAATCGAGCGCCTGAGTAGAATCTTTTTTTACAGGCTCCTGCCCGCTTGATGCGGTAGAATCGGCGGGCGCCGAAGAAAGCATGGCAATGTTAACAGGAGTGAAATTGAATTTAAAAATATTCATAAACTTAGTGTTTAAAAAGATGAGAGCTGCTGTTGTAACAACAAAAGCGGCCACAAATACCAGTATAGCTGTTACACCCGTTTTCATTTATCGCGCCTTACAAATTTTTGAGTAGCTATTTCGTCAAATTTCTTTAAATCGAGCTTGTTCTGCTCCTTTTCATATTCCTGAAGCATATTCTCTTCCAGTTTAGATAAAATTTTATTCTCTTTCTTTTTTTCAACTAACTCATCCATCTTCAATTCCCTTTTTACATCCAGTTTGTGAAGATTTTCATCTATTCTTTCAATTTTCTTTTCGGTTACGGTCTTATAATTTTTAAAAAACCTCAATTCCGATGCTTTAAGGTTATGTTTTTCATATTTCCTGGTAAGCTCGTTAGCCTCGTCTATAATATTCTGCTTTTGTTCTTTTTCCCTTGCAATTTCCATATCGATTACGGCAATTTCCTTTTTGGTCTTAGTTTCAAGAGCTTCCTTAACCTTTTTTACGTTATCGAATTTGAATTTGAATTTAGCCATAATTACAAGGGCCGTTCAATTATTTCAATTAATCTGTTTTTTGTTTCCTGATAAAGTGCTTCTTCATTCATATCCTGCTTAAGGAACGCCCTCAGATTAGGAATTTTAGCAAGGGCGTTATCAATCTGCGGATTGCTACCGCGCGCATAAGCGCCTATATTTATAAGATCTTCAGCTTCGTTATAAGTGGATAGTATTTCGGTAAATGTAGACGCGCGCTCACGATGGTCGGCGCTTACAATATCGGGCATAACCCTGCTAATACTCTGCAAAGGGTCAATTGCCGGGTACTGCCCTCTATGAGCAAGCTTTCTTGAAAGCACAATGTGCCCGTCCAAAATCGATCTTACCGCGTCGGAAATCGGTTCAGTCATATCGTCGCCGTCTACCAAAACCGTATAGAATCCTGTAATCGAGCCGTTATCGGTAGTGCCGGCCCTTTCAAGAAGTTTTGGCAAAAGGGCAAATACCGAAGGGGTATACCCTTTTGTAGTAGGGGGCTCGCCAATTGTAAGTCCAATTTCCCTCTGCGCCATTGCAAAACGGGTAACCGAATCCATCATAAGAACAACATCTTTTCCCAAATCCCTGAAATATTCGGCAATAGTTGTCCCAATGTATGCGCCTTTCATTCTTATAAGAGCCGATTTATCGCTTGTAGCTACAACCACAACCGACCTTTTAAGCCCTTCTTCGCCGAGATCCTTTTCAATAAATTCCCTTACTTCCCTTCCCCGTTCGCCAAGCAAAACAATCACGTTAACATCGGCATTGGTATTTCTCGCAATCATGCCAAGCGTAACGCTTTTGCCAACGCCGCTGCCTGCAAAAATGCCAACCCTCTGCCCTTTACCTATTGTAAGCAGGCCGTCAATAGCCCTTACGCCTGTCTGCAAAGGAGACGAAATTCTTTTTCTTTCAAGAGGATTAGGGGGTTCGCGGTGGATGCTTCTTAAAGAAGTAGCTTTAATATCCCCTTTCCCGTCAATTGGATTACCCAGTCCGTCAATAACCCTGCCGAGGAGCTCCTCGCCAACCGGAATAGAGAAACTTTTGCCCGAAGCAACAATTTCGCATGCCGGGGAAATTTTCTGAACCTCGCCGAGTGCAATTGAAAGGACTTTCCCTTCCTTAAACCCTACAACTTCGGAATGACAAACCTCATTCCCCTCTTTATCAATAACGCGGCATACTTCGCCAAGAGCCACATTTGGGCCGGTGGAAATAATAACAAGACCGATAACATCGGAAACTTTTCCGTTTACCTTAATGGTCTCGGTATTCAAAAGAATATCCTTATACCGTGTTATTTTTTCAGTTACTAATTCCATTTGGCGCTATTGTATTTAATAAAGCTTTTTTCATTTCGTTAAGCTGAGCAGTAATTCTCGCGTCCACGCTTCCAATATCAGTTTCAATCAGGCAGCCTCCCGCTTCAACCGAATCGGTGGCCTCAAACCTGATTTTAGATAATCCGGCTTCGGCAAACATATTACTGCTGTCTCCGTTCATTACAGAAAGGTCGGACGGATTTAGCTTAATGATAATCTGGTTTGCGCCGAGCACTTTTTGAATGGCTTTCTTTACATTATCAACAATAACCGGGTCTCTTTCCACTTCTCTTTTAATAAGCACTTCGGCAGCCGTAAAAGCAAGTTCAATTACAAGTTTATCGAATGTCCTGTCGTATTCATCGGCCCGTTCGTTAAAATCGTAGAATATCGTAAAGAGGTCGTCATATTTTTCAAGCAGTTTTTTGGTATACTGTTCTTCAAGTTCTTTCATAGCAGTACTGTATCCGTGGTCGTATCCGGCCTCGTATTGAAACTGCATCTGCTGTTGAATATGCTCGCCCCTGTCTTCATGCGCAATTTTCGCTTCGGTGCCGGGCTTAAGGCTGAGCTTTTTGGAACTCGATATTTTAATTACATCAGACATAAACCTCGTCCAGACTGCCCCTGAGGTTAAGCGAAATTTCGCCGTCTTCTTCAAGGCGTTTAACAACATCAACAATGCGGGCCTGCGCCGCTTCAACTTCTTTCAGTTTAACCATGCCCATATACTGCAATTCTTCCTTAAGCAGGTCGGCGGCACGTTCGGACATGTTTGAGAATATTTTATTCTTAAGTTTTTCATCGGATACTTTAAGCGAAAGCGCAAGGTCTTTTCTGTCAACTTCGCGCAGAATTTTCTGAATATCCCTATCCTGTATATTGACGATGTCTTCGAAAAGGAACATAAGCCTTTTAATTTCGAACGCGACATCGGGATCTTTCTCTTCCATAGCCTGAAGTATTTCCTTGCTTAGAGAAATACTAGTGCGGTTTAGAATAGTGGCAAGAGCCTTGGTACCCCCAATTTTTCCAATGGATTGGCTCATTGAAAGCCCTGCCATTTCATCCACTACTTTTTCAATCTGCTTAATAGTCTGCGGTGAAATTTTGCCCAGAGTGGCAATGCGGTAAGCAACGTCTGAACGCATCGGTTCGCCAAGCTCCTTAATAGCGCTTGCCGTCTGGTCCGGATGGAGCTGAGAGAGTATAAGAGCAATAGTCTGGGGATGTTCTTTATTAAGGAAGTTTATTAACTGTGTAGAATCGGCTTTTTTAGAACGTCAAATCCTCTTAAGGTGGTTAGGTTCTTAACTTTTTCAATTATCTCTACGGCCTTGTTAAAGCCGAATGCTTTTTCCAGCACGGCTTGGGCGAACTCAATTCCGCCTTCAAGAACATATTCCCTTGCGGTAACCATGTTATAGAACTCGAACATCACTTTTTCGACGCTGGTCGAAGGAATATTCTTTACTCTCGATATTTCGGTAGAAATCTGTTCAACTTCAACCGGATCGAGATATTTGAACACTTCGGATGCCGTTTCAACATCCAGGGCTATCATTAATAAAGCGGCTTTTTGCGCACCGGGCAAATCGTCTATAATGCCCTGTTCTCTTCCGCCTTTACTGCTGTCGTTATAATTCCTCTTCATGCAACCACGCGTTAATTAGTTTTGCCGCATCGGCAGGATTTTTAGTTACGTAATTTTGAATTTTTTCGTGCTGATTTTTCTTGATAATTGCTTCTTCCGAAATTTCATCTTCAATATCTCCTACGGGAAGAAGCTCTTTCCTGCGGGGGTTGCTGAGTAATTGCGCAGACTGGCTTGAAGACGCTGGCAATGCTCTATCCAGCGACGATGATGAAGAAGAATAACCATCAATGGCACCAGCCCCGCCGCCGTAAGTGCCTATTACAATTTTTTCGTTCTTAAGCTTAAACATCAGGCTTTTAAGAATAAATGCCGATGCAATTATGCCTACAACCATAAGCACAAGGCCTGACCACTGGTTGTAGTTATCGAATATACTGCCTGAACTTGCGGGAATATCTTCAACCTTGTTTAATTCAAAAGGCATACTTTCAATAGAGAACTGGTCATTTCTCGTATTATCGAAACCGACGGCATTTTTAACCACATCGGCAAATTTGTTAAGCTGTTCGGGTGTGCGGGGGGTGGTAACAACATTTGTCTTATTCCCCTGCTTAACTTCCTTGCTTACATCGTTTACAACTACAGCAATGCTTAACCTTTTAATATTGCCCGAACTTCCTATCACTTTTTCAATTGTTTTATTGATTTCATAATTTGTAGTTGAATTCTGAGTTGTCTGTGCGGTTGAATCGCCCGAATTTTTACCTGTATTATCGGCTTTGCCCGTTTGTTCGCTTATGGCCACCTGCGAATTCGGGTCGAATGTGGTCATTGTCTTTTCCACCTGGTCAAAATTTATATCGGCATTAACCTGTACCATAGCGTTACCGTAGCCAACAACATTATCAAGAATTGACTGTGCCTTTTCCGAAAGGTACGATTCAACATTTTCCTTAATTTCATATTGTTTTGAGGATGAATAAGCCAGTTCTGTATCGTCGCTTTCCTTTGAAAGGAGCCTTCCTTTTGTATCGATAAGCGTTACCTTATTTGGAAGAAGCCCTTCAACGCTGCCCGAAACGAGGTTTAGAATTGCGGCAATATTGGTTTTGGAAAGAGCGTAATTGCCCCTCAGTTTAAGAACAACCGAAGCGGTAGGCTGTTTATCTTCATCCTTAAAAATTGATTTCTGCGGAATTACAAGATGAACACGGGCTCCTTCAATACCATCCTGCTGGCTTATTGTTTTAGCCAGCTCCCCTTCGAGTGCCCTTTGATAATTAAGTTTCTGCATAAAGTCTGACATACCCATAGTGGATTTATCGAAAATCTCGTAACCGACAGTACCCGAGCCCGGAATTCCCTTGCCTGCGAGGCTGAAACGGACTTCGTAAACTTTATCCTGCGGCACTTTAATGGTTTTTCCGTTATCTTCAATTTTATACGGAATTTTGGATGAGGTAAGCTGTTCAATTACTTTAGAGGCATCTTCTTCGTGCAGACCGGTATAGAGAGTTGAATAAGTCGGCTCGTTAAGGAACATAAATGAAACGCCTATAAGTACAACAGCAAGCAGAATGCCGCCGCCAATAAGAATTTTCTGCTGGAAACTTAATTTATTGAATATGCTTAATATTTCGCCCATAGGAATATACTCTTAAAATTAAACTGACATTCTGGTTAATTCTTTATACATATCAACGGTCTTGTTTCTAATTTCGGTAAGCAGGTCTATGCTGGTTTTAGCTTTTTCGCCGGCAATCATAACTTCCTGCAGTTCAACCCCTTTCCCTTCAATAAAATCCTCGGTAATCTTTTTGCTTTCCATTTCGTTGGTATTAACGGTTTTAATCAGGTCGGTAAAAAGGTTTTCGAACTGGCCGTCATTCTTTTTCACTTCCTGCATATCGCGGAAAGGATCGGGAAGCAAAGACTGGATTGCATTAATTTTCATGCTAACCTCTTCTGTCTATTAAAGTTCCCAGAGAAACACCGGACATTTTGCCGGTCTTCTGGTAAAAATGATAATCCATTATCTCATTCTGTTTATCGGGATACATTTTAGCGAAGAATTGTTTTTCCTTAGAAGT
>DAHYUM010000038.1 GCA_027398005.1 bacterium | reverse complement strand
AGTGTTCCTTCCTGCGCATGCCAGAGCTGGAGTTTTCCGTCGATGCGCATATGAATTTCGGTTCTTGTTCCGCTGCGAGGAATAATATGAATATCGCTTGCCCCTTTCCGTGTGCCTTCAATAAGAGCGGCTTCAATAAGGTTTATAAGGGCACTTTTATTAATTTCGGCATCAAGCTCTTCTTCGTTTACCGAGGCCTCTTCCTGTGTAGGAATATCTAATGTTTCCGTTGCCTCCTGCATCATTTTAAGGTATTCATTCTCTGTGGAAACAAGAAGGCCTATCAGTTTATCGTAATCCTTTTTGCGGAGATAATTAATTTCGAACTTTTTGGCATTTAAACTGAACGCTATCTTAGCAAGCGTTCGGTCTGTAGGATCAACCGCGGCAAGAATTAGCTTGTCTTTAATCCTTTCGTCATATTTGAATGGAATAACACGGTGATCGAGCAGAAGCTGTTTAACCTCGTTCCCCTGCTTGGTCATCATATTTTTAATTTCGCTAATTCTTTCTTCGGGCAGTTCTTCGGGGCGAACGTTCAGCTCTTTAAAAGCATAAAGCACCGCCACTTCGCGGAAAATAATATCATGGTCAAATTTGAATTCATCTATAAGAATCTGTGCGAGATTTCTCTTCAGTTTAGCCTGGTCGGCTTCTTTAATCTTAAGGGCCTGCTCAAGAATTTTGGTATCGATAATTCCCTTTTTTAAGAGAAGATAGCCGACTTTGTCGGTCATTTCGAGCTGAGAATCTAACATTACAACTTCCTTCTACATTGTTGGGGGTTTAGGGCTTATGGTTGCCGTTTCGGCCGATACAAGAGTCAGCCCTATCATAACAATCATAATTATCATTGCAATTATAACCTGAATAAGTTCTATAATATTTTTAAGCCTGAAAACCGTTTCGCTTTCGTAATAGTTAGCCAATTGCAAAGCTGTATTTTTAATTGTACCCGTTTCTTCGCCTGAATGGAATCTTGAAATGGCGGTTTCGGTAAACACACCCGAGGCTTCAAAGGCATCGGTTACCCCCATACCTCTTTTAATCATTAAAGGAATAGTAACATTTTTAATTTGATTTTCAAAATAAGTATTGCCGCTGGCTTCGGCCGCAATTCGTATCGGCTCGATGCTTTCGGCGCTTCCGCTGTAAAGTGTATAGAATACGCGGCAGAATACTTCTATGCAGGTTTTATGTATAAGCGAACCCATAATGGGGAGCTTCAATATCATTCTGTCTAAAACAAGCTTCCCCTTTTTTGTTGCCGAAAAGCGCCACAACAAAATTGGAGGAACTATTACTGCAAGAAGAACAAGCAGATAGTGCCCAATAAGAAAGTCGCTTATTTCAAGTGTCGATTTTGTAAGCGGGGGCAGGTCAATCTTGAATTTAACAAACAGCTTTGCCGTCTCGGGGAAAATGTAAGCCACATAAAAAAGCACCGCAAGAAACAGCACGAAGAGTGTAACCATAGGGGTTATAAGGGCACTCTTAAGGTTCTTTTTAAATTCCTGCCTTCTTTCAAGAAACTTTGCGGTTGCTTTGTATATCTCAGTCATGTTGCCGCTTTTTGAAGCAAGGCCTAGCATATAAGAAGTGAATTTACCGAAGACTGACTGGTACCGGAGGAATGTAGCCTCGCTGTCGGCACCTTTCTTCAGGTCGTTGTTAATCTGTTTTAATGTTTCTTTAAGGGCCTTGTTCTGAACGTCGTTAATAAGGAGTGTTAAAATTTCTCCGTAGTTAAGCTTCTGATCCAGAAGCTCGGCACTAATTTTTACAAAGGAAACAATTTCCGGCTGGGGAGGCTTAAAATTAACTTCAATTAATTTCTTGTTGATAGAAACGACATCGAACCCCAGTTTCCTTAGAGCTGAATCAACTTCGGCTTTAGAAAAGGCGCGCTGTTCCCCGGTAACGGGCTTTTCCTTCCCTTTCCTGATTTTATAGATATAAGTTGATTTTTTCTCAATCTTCTGAAGTTGAAGCTGATTCTGCTGGACAAGCTTTGTTATCTTCTTCTTCCCTTCGGCGTAAGATTCGGCGTTTATTGTTCCGCTGATTATCTGTCCCGTTGGCTTTGCAGCAATAAAACGAAGTTCGACCATAAGAGCTCTTTTTATTAATAATAAAAAAGGCTGACAAAACTAATAATCTATTTTATCAGCCTTAATTTACAAAAAAGATACTATTATTTATCAATAGTTGTTGAATTTATTTTATCGGGGCCAACAACCATTGTAACCTGTACAGTATCGGTTCCGCCGGCTGTAACTGTGGTAGTACCCTTACCCACTATTGTTACTGCTGTAGCGGTTACTGTGGCCGAGTACGAACCGTTAGGATTTTTCACCATATTGGTCGGAATTGTCCATCCTGTAAAAGCGTTTCCGCCTCCGCCCAATGCCTGAGGTTTCTTGTAATACTGCTGTGCCATTGATGCTAACTGGGTAAGATCGGAGGTAACTGCATCTCTGTTTGAATTGGTATTCTGAGCTGTGAATACGTTAATTCCAACTACAACGGCTATACCAACTATGATAACGCCGAGAACGATGAGTAATAATTGCTGTTGACCCATGGTTTAACTCCTTATTTTAGTGTAAGATATTGTTTAATTAAGCTTTATTTAACAATTGTGACCCTGTATTTATCGGGCCGGACTGAAATTTTAACTTGAACGGAATCGTTGCCGGTAACCACCTCGTTGCCGATGCCGGTAATTACAATGCTGTCCTGATCGACAGCGGCATTATAATTCCCGTTTGCGGTAACTTTCAATTGCCCCGGTATTGTCCACCCCACAAAGGAATGATTTCCTCCCCCCATTGTAGTAGGCCTCATATAATATCCCTGAGCCATAGAAGCAAGATTAACCAGCTCGTTGGTAACATTATTTCTTTTTGCTTCCACTGCGTTTACGCTGAATAAATTAATTCCGATATAAACCGCAATACCTACTATTATTATTCCTAATACTATTAACAATAATTGCTGCTGCCCCATAAGATAAACCTTTTAATTTTTACAGGTAATTTTTACCTTTTTAATACCATTAGGAATAGATCAAATATTAAACCAGAACAATTATTTAAGGAATCGGGTTTTAAAATACACAATTTTTATAAAAAGTAAAGAGGGCTAAATAAAAATAATTAGATGACCGGTAATAATTACCTGTAAACAGGTAATTATAAAAAAGGCGCGTTAAAAAGCGCGCCTCTAATTATTTCTTATATTAGCCTAATTTTTTCTCTTAATAGGTTTATTCCCTTACCTTAATGCCAAGTTCTTTAAGCTGTGCATCATCAACAGCGGTTGGAGAATCATCCATAAGAGAGAGCCCGCTTGTGGTTTTGGGGAATGCAATAACATCGCGGATTGAGTCCTTGCCGGCAAAGAGCATTACAAGGCGGTCCAGCCCGAAAGCAATGCCGCCGTGAGGAGGGGCGCCGAATTTAAATGCGTTCATAAGGAATCCGAATTTTTCCTTCGCTTCTTCATCGGCAATGCCAAGCACTTTAAACATTTTAGCCTGCAGTTCCGGGTTATGAATACGAATACTGCCTCCGGCTATTTCATTTCCGTTCATTACAAGGTCGTATGCCCTTGCTTTAACTTTGGAAGGATCGCTGTCCATATAAGGAATATCCTCAATGCGGGGTGAAGTGAAAGGATGGTGCATAGCGTAATAGCGTTTTGTATCCTCGTCCCATTCGTACAGAGGGAAATCGGTAACCCAAAGCAGTGCCGGTTGGGCATCGGGGGAAATAAGATTAAGCCTTTTAGCCACTTCGAGCCTTAAAGCCCCCATTATATTAAGAATTTTATTTTTAGCCCCCGAAAGAATGAGCACGAGGTCGCCTGCCGATGCTTTGGCGGTTTCCACAATATTCTTTTTTTCCTCATCCGAAAGGAATTTAGCAACGGGAGAATCGATTCCGTCTTCTTTAACTTTAATATATGCCAGTCCGCCGGCACCAAGTTTCTTAACAAAATCGGTAAGTGCGTCCACCTGGCTGCGTGAGATTGAGCCGAAACCTTTTGCCGTAATTGCAGTAACCACTCCGTTGTTTTCAAGGGTTTCCTTGAACACCTTAAATTCGCATTTGCCTAAAACGTGGTTAAGAGTAACCATTTCCATTTCAAAGCGGAGGTCCGGTTTATCGCTTCCGTATTTTTCCATTGCTTCGTCAAATGAAAGTCGTGGAATTGGGGTCTTTAAATCGTATCCTTTAATTTCCATTAAGAGCCTTTTCATAAGCCCTTCAAACATTTCATATATATCTTCGGTATCCACAAAAGACATTTCGCAGTCAATCTGAGTAAATTCATACTGTCGGTCGGCTCTTAAATCCTCATCGCGGAAACATTTAACTATCTGGAAATAGCGGTCGAAACCGGATACCATTAAAATCTGCTTGTAAGTCTGAGGTGACTGGGGCAGAGCGTAAAATTTCCCCTTATGCAGTCTGCTGGGTACAAGAAAATCGCGCGCCCCTTCGGGGGTGCTTTTAAGAAGTATAGGAGTTTCAATTTCAACAAAGCTCTGCTCGTCAAAATATTTTCTAGCCGCCTGGCTTACTTTATGTCTTAAAATAAGGTTGCTCTGCATAGAAGGGCGGCGGAGATCGAGGTAGCGGTATTTAAGCCTAAGTTCTTCGCTCACATCAACAAATTCCTGAATGGGGAAAGGAGGGGTTTCGGCTTCGTTAAGAACAATAAGCCTGCTAACAACAACATCCACCATACCGGTAGGCATATTCCTGTTTTCGGAACCAGAAGGCCTTACGCGCACAGTGCCTTCAACAGAAACAACAAACTCGCTGCGAATGCCTTTTGCCGCGGCATATAAATCCTTGTCATCCGTTTCTTCAACCACAACCTGTGTAACACCATAGCGGTCGCGCATCTGAATGAAGATAACGCCCCCCAGGTTGCGCTGGTTATCAACCCATCCGTTTAATACTACTTTTTCCCCTGCATTCTTTTCCCTTAACTCGCCGCAATTATGCGTTCTTCTGTTGAATTTCATTCCTATTCCCTTGAAAATTTTAGGCAAAAATAACCAATAAACTCAGGTTTATCAAATTGGTCATTTAAGCTAAAAACAAGCAAATGCCCCGTTTTGACAGGCTGGAAAAGATTTTTACCGCTTCAGCTGGCAATTATGGGATATATAAAAAGTATAAGGTAAATTGTAAAAAGGAGGGGTAATATGCGGCTTTCGGTCTTTTTTACTATCAGATATAGTATTGCGCCGCAGGTTAAAATGGAAAGAGCGCAGTGGACCAAAAATAGTGAGCGCGATGAATAAATTGAGAAATGGGAAATAACCGTCTCAGAAAAGAAACTTGATGTTGAATAGATAAGCACAAAAAGGAGGTTGGCCAGGTTCATTATTAGAAGGAATGAGAATAATATTATTATTACCGGCTTCAGCGCGTAAATTCTTTTATGGTTATCGCTTAATTCCATAAACGCAGCCTCCATTAAAAAGAGGATTGTTTTATTTAAGTAAAATCATTTTTCTTACCGCCGAATATCCCCCCGCTGTCAACCGGCTGAAATAGATTCCGTTTGAAAGAGAGCCGGCATTGAACTGAACGGAATAGGTACCCGGGGCTTTATAGCCATCGGCAAGGGAGGCAACTTCCCTTCCAAGCAAATCATAAATTTTTAGTGTTACCCTCTGAAGCTGGGAACCGTTCTGCGCGCCCGGCTTGGGGACTGAATATTTTATTGTAGTTGCCGGGTTGAACGGATTGGGATAATTCTGGTAAAGGGTAAATGAAGAAGGAAGCGCATCCGTTTTTTCGGTTCCATTTGGCACTGCGGCGCCCGCAAGTTCGGCAAGAGTGTAAATTGCAAGCGAAGCGCATTTTTCGTAATACGCAGTGTTTATATTGGCATACTTATCTTCAGCTGAATGATAATGGTTGTTAACTGCATAATCGTTTTCAATCATACAGATAGTCGGGTATCCTTTGTAGTAAAATGAATAATTATCGCTGTTCATCATTGGAGTTGCATATTTAGAGAGTGTCAAGTTAATTCCGTAGCCTGCATTAACGGATGAAAGTTTATCAGTTATAAAAAGGCTGGCAGGTAATGCATCATACACAGCCAAATCGTTATTCCTAACATCATCCCATCCAATCATATCCATATTAATTACCCCTTGAATATCTTCCTGGCTGGAATAAGCAAGATTCGCATAATAAGCGCTTCCCTTTAGCCCCTGCTCTTCTCCGCTCCACAAAGCATAAACAATAGTATAATTAGTATTAAGCTTAGAAATCACCCTGGCGGCTTCGAGCACGGCACAGGTTCCTGTTCCGTTATCGTCGGCTCCGGGGGCAATGCCCGCAGAGGGCATATTATCAAAGTGCGCGCAGATAATTAATTTTTTATTGGGGTATAATTTACCCGTCTGTACGGCGTAAATGTTTTTAGCCTGATAATTATTGCCATAATAAGTGAATGTAAAAGGCTGTTCGGTAACGGTTAATCCGTAGGTTTTGAGCCTGTATTTTATATAATTTGCGGCAATGTAGTTGCTGCCCAAATTTATTGTATTCCGCGTAGTAATAGTATATGTGTTTCCGTCGATAACAGTCGGCATATCACCCGTAAGCTCGCGGAGGTACTTTTTTAAAGTATCCGCTTTAACAAGCCCGGCAAATTGCTGGGCGAAAGAAAAAGAAGAAAAAGTGAACAACAGCAGAAATAACAGGGTAGCCTTAATTTTCATAAATCTCCAATGTTTTCATAAGAAAAATAAAAAAATATCATCCTCTATAAAGTGCAAAAAACAATCCACAAATTAGGTAAAACGCATATATAAGATGTTAAAGGGGATAAATATCAACAAGCGGATTTTTAAAAACATTTTAATTGAGCGGCAAAATCTTTATTTTGGACCGGAAATAGATAAAAATACCCGCTTCAATCCATAATCCGCCAATAATTAAGCCCTTCAATTAAAATTATTTTGCCAAATATCCGCACAATTCTTATATTTTGAGAGCAAATAACTATTTATCCTAACAAATTAAGTGATAATATGTTGGACAACTCAGATATTAAAATTTTAGGCCTTCTTCAGAAAGAAGGAAGGAAAAAAAGAATTGAATTAGCCGAGGCAATAGGCATATCGCTCCCCTCTTTAAGCGAACGGTTAAACAAGCTTGAGGAAGCAGGCATTATAACAGGTTATTATGCAAAGCTGGATAAGAAAGCATTCGGTTTTGATATAACCGCATTTATAACCGTAGTAATGGATTCATCGAAAAACTACACACATCTGGCCGATCTTGTTAAAAAGACCCCCGAAATTGTTGAATGCCACGCAATACTTGGTGAAGGCTCGCATATAATGAAGACAATTGTAAAAGACAACTCTTCGCTGGAGGCACTGCTGTCAAAAATACAATCGTGGCCGGGAGTTCAAAGAACCATAACAAGCTATGTATTATCCACTATAAAGGAAACGACAAGTTTAAACATATAATAAAATAAAAAAGGAGAGACAATGAGTAAGGAAAAGACGCCGGTAGAAAGAGTACTGGAGTTTGTAAAAGCGAATAAAATAGATTTTGTCGATTTCAAATTTATGGATTTCCCGGGGCAGTGGCAGCACACAACTGTACCCGTATCGCAGCTTAAAGCGGAATCTTTCGAAAACGGATTCGGTTTCGACGGTTCTTCCCTGCGCGGCTGGAAACCCATTAACGAAAGCGATATGCTCATAATTCCCGATCCCTCTACGATGTTTGTTGATCCCTTTATTGCGGCCCCTACCATAAGCCTTATATGCGATGTTTACGAACCTGCTACAAAGGAGAAATATTCGCGCTGCCCGCGAAACATAGCCCAGAAAGCAGAAGCATATTTAAGGTCGACCGGTATTGCCGATACAGTTTATTTCGGCCCCGAAGCGGAGTTTTTCGTTTTTGATGATGTCCGTTTCGATTCGACAGCCAACAGTTCATTCTATTTTGTAGATTCATCCGAAGGCAAATGGAATTCGGGGCGCGAGGAAAATCCGAACCTCGGCTACAAACCCCGCTTTAAAGAGGGGTATTTCCCGGTTCCCCCTACCGATTCACTTATGGACCTTAGGAATGAAATGGTTCTTAACCTTCAGAATGTAGGCATCGAAGTGGAAGCCCAGCATCACGAGGTTGCAAGCGGCGGACAGTGCGAAATAGACCTCCGTTTCCAGCCTATGATTCAGGCCGCCGACCAGCTTTTAATGTTCAAGTATATTGTAAAAAACACCGCGCGCATAAACGGAAAGACCGTTACCTATATGCCCAAACCTATTTACGGCGATAACGGAAGCGGAATGCACGTTCATACAAGCCTTTGGAAAAAAGACAAACCATTATTCTACGGAAACGGATATGCGGGCTTAAGCGAAATGGCCCTCTATTTTATTGGAGGTTTATTAAAGCATGCACATTCTTTAATAGCGTTTACAAATCCAACTACAAAGTCGTTCAAACGTCTTGTACCGGGCTTTGAAGCGCCTGTAAACCTAGCCTATTCGCAGAGGAACAGGAGCGCGGCAATTAGAATTCCGATGTACTCGGCAAGTCCTAAGGCTAAAAGGGTCGAATTCCGCTGTCCCGATCCTTCGGCAAACCCGTATCTGGCATTTTCGGCAATTTTAATGGCCGGGCTGGATGGGATTCAAAACCGCATTGACCCGGGGGAACCATTGGATAAGGATATTTACGATATGTCCCCCGAAGAATTGAAAGACGTCCCTTCAACACCGGAATCGCTGCAGGATGCATTGCGCGCATTGGATAAAGACCATGAATATCTTTTGAAAGGGGATGTTTTTACCGAAGACGTAATTGAGACATGGATAGACTACAAAATGAAGAAAGAAGTAAAAGATATGGCATTGCGCCCCCATCCGCACGAATTTGAAATGTATTTTGATGTATAAGAGAATAATTTAAGATATGATTATAAGACGGGGCCCGGCCCCGTCTTTTTTTTATACCCGCTTTCTATAAACATTTTTTTATATTTGCCATTATGCTGAATGTAAATGATAAAATAGCCGTTCCCTTAACTGAAATTGAGATGACCGCGGTAAGATCCCAGGGTAAAGGGGGACAGAATGTAAACAAGGTGGCAACCGCAATACATCTGCGGTTCGAGATTGCCTCATCATCGCTGCCCGAAGAGGTAAAAGAAAAACTTTTAACCCTTAAAGACGCGCGGGTTTCGAAAGAGGGGGTAATTATACTAAAGGCACAGAAATTCCGCACCCAGGAAAAGAACCGCGAAGATGCCCTTGACCGTCTGAAAGAAATCATAAAAAAAGCCGTTACGGTTAAAAAGAAGAGAAAGGCAACGCGCCCGGGAGCCGAGGCAAAACAGAAAAGGCTTGAAAGCAAGGCACGCCGCAGTGCAGTTAAAGCCCTCAGGGGCAAAGTGAACGACTGAGAGGCTTTAATTACAGTTTTGTAATGAATTATTTGTTCATAATTACAAGCATAACAAGATTACCCGAATAGGTGAGCATATAAGTAGTCCCGTCCGGTTTTTTCCACATATTGTTAGTTACCCCGTTAACAACATTCTCGTTGCTGGTTTTTCCCAAAATTTTAAGCATTTTACCTTTTAGATAGTCATTCAGTTTTTTGGCCTGTGCAACAACCAGGTTGGCATTAGAAACCGATTTGAAAATAATGCGCCCGTTATTCGATTTTGCATTAACAATTTTAACGTCAATCCCGCCAATTTTTGCATCCACAGCCTTCTTCATCATTTCTTCCATATTCAAATCGGTAATTCTATCGGGTTTAGATACTTTTTCATTTAAAAATTTTTCGAGCGAGAACTGGGCATAAGAAGTGCCGGCAAATAAAATTATAAATAGAGGCAATAATAATTTTTTCATTTAAAGGGCTCCAGTATTAAATGCAACAAACTACTAATGGGAAAATATAATTATTAACACAAAGAATAAAAGCACCCGCTGTACAAACGTCTTATAAAATCATCTTAAAATAATTTCGTGTGTTCTTAAGGCCCGGGGGAACTGGCTTTTGAGCCCTTCCTTAGAATTGACTGCTGTGCCCAGGATATAATCCTTATACCTGATAACCTTTGCTCCGGTAGGCCCGAAATCGCGCTTAATGGTTCCTCCGTTCATATAAACTTTAAGGTCTTCAAGGGAAGTAAGCTCAATTACATTTTGGGTAAAATTCGCCCCTAATATCTGGGCGGCAAGGGTATGAATTTGAATATCTCCCCTTTTATTAATGCTCCCTAGTTTAGTGCCAACGCGCAGGAATTCGTTAATGCCCTGCGCCTGCCAATCGGCATTAACAAAAAAGATATCACTCCCCTTAAAAATGTATTTATAATCGTTATAAAGGGAAGTACCGGTACCGTAATAGGAGGCAATGCTTTGAAGGTGTTTTTTGATTGCGTTATTATTGGAGGAAATCAAATTCAAGTCGCGGTTTCTAATTTCCAGCCTTTCGGGGACTTCGGTTTCGCCGGTTTTGCGGAGTTTAGCCACAAAGAATCCCTCGGAATTAATTTCCCATGGAAGAATTCGCCTTGCCTTTTTAATTGAGGGATTAAATTCCCTCTCTTTTATTTTAGTGAACGCTTCAATCGATTTGACCGGAAGCTCAACATCAATTAATTCAACCGGATATTTGCTTAAAAATTTATCCAGCACAAATTCATTTTCCTCAACCGTCATAGTACAGGTTGAATAAAGAATTTCGCCGCCGGTTTTAAGCATTTTAAGTGCGCTTACAAGAAGGCGGAACTGGATTTCGGATAATTTTTCGGCCTGAGTTTCATTCCACCAGTTGCTTACTTCCCCTTTTTTCTGCACAATACCCAAACCGCTGCAGGGGGCATCCACAAGAATTTTATCGAAATACCCGCTGTATATTTTGCTAAGCATTTCCCCCTTAAAATTAAGCACACCCACATTGGTAAAATTCATTTTTTCGATATTGTATATGAGGCTTTTAATCCTATCTACCGAAATTTCGTTGGAATAGAGAGTGCCTTTGTTTTTCATAATCTCAGCAAGTTGTGTAAGCTTGCTTCCGGGGGCCGAGCAGAGATCCAATACAAGGTCATTTTCATCCGGCTTAAGGGCAATGGGGGGAATCATGGATGAGAGGCTTTGGATATAATACTTGCCCAGAGTATACTCCAGGGTTTTGCCCAGTTTTTCGGCTCCCTTAAGAACCCTGAAAGCATTCGGTATATCGGCAATCTTATCCAGCTCAATTCCATACCCCGCAAGTGAGGCAAGAATTTTTTCTTCTTCGATGAAAGGGGAAATTCTAATGCTCGGAAGGTATTCTCCGTTGAAAAAGTCCCTGTATTTATCAAGGAATTCACTGCCGAAATAATTCAGCACATAGTTCGAAATATTACTGCTTAGTTCAATCACCTATTAATATCTCTGCAAATTCAATGTGCTGAAAATCTGGTTAGAGACCGAATTGAAGCTTTTCGATTCGGGAAAATTCTTCCTGAAATCCTTTTCGATAAGGGAGACAAGCGAATCGAGATGTTTCTCGTATTCCTTAACAACAAGGGCATAATCATCTTCATTTTCGGGGGCAAACACCTTAACGGGGGTTGTCCTGTTTGCATATAGGAAGAATTTAATTTTATGGAAATTGACAGTATGAAGGAAAGGATTGCCTCTGGAATCGGTAAGTTCGTAAGTTCCGAACAATTCGGGGCCCAGCACAAGCAGTTTGCCCGGCATATCAACTTCCTTACTGATTACCGCGGTAAGAAATTCCGCAGGGAAATTTTTAAGCATCCCGTCTTGAATTTTATCGATCCATAGTTTGATGAAATCTTTTTCTAGCATAATAAATCAATATTTTGTTATGGAATACAATTATTGAATACAGTTTTACCAAAAAGCCGGCCATAAATTGGTTTGGCCTTACTTAAAGAGCAAAATTAAAGAACAATTTTCTTATTTATAAAAATACTTTCATTATAATGTTCCGGCAAATACAAGCTTAAAATAGAGCCTTGCAATGCCATGAAACCGGACTAAAACGGTATTTCAGTCTGCCGGGCATTTCTGCCGTTAAATGCTCTTTCCTTTTTCCCTACCTTATTACAATTGCCTTCTTGCTTTTGCGGAGAATGAAATAAATACCTAACAAAATGAGGGGAATGCTGAGAATCTGCCCCATATTAAGAAGCATGCCTTTTTCGAAAGCGCTCTGGTCTTCCTTAAAAAACTCCACAAAGAAGCGGAATGTAAAAACCAGAATTAAGAACATGCCGAAAATAAAACCTTCCTTAAATTTTCCCTCTTTTTTCTTATAGTAGAAGAAAAGGATGATAAATGAGATAAGATAAGCGAGTGCTTCGTAAATCTGTGTAGGATGGCGCGGTACTTTATCAACCTGAACAAATACGAATGACCATGGAAGATCGGCCGGTTTGCCTATTATTTCAGAATTAAAAAGATTGCCGATTCTTATAAGGAACCCTCCGAACGCAGTTGCAATTACAATCCTGTCGAGTACCCACATGTATGGCTGGTCTTTCTTTTTCTTTGAATAAAGGTACAGGGCAATAAGAATTCCAATTGCGGCGCCGTGGCTTGCAAGTCCTCCCTGCCATACTTTTAGTATTTCTATCGGGTGAGTTAAATAATAATTCGGGTTATAGAACAGGCAATGCCCCAAACGGGCTCCTATAACCGTACCCAGTATCATATACCAGATAAGGTCATTAAGATCGTTTTCGGGCTTGTTCTCTTTTTTATATATCCAATGTATCAATTGGAATCCGACCACAAATGAGATGGCGAATAAAACGCCGTACCATCTAACCGATAACGGCCCAATTGAAAAAATTTCGGGGCTAACATTCCATTCTATCAAACCGGGTCCTTTAATTTATTCCTTTAATATAAGACTTCTTTTTTAAGTAATGAATAAAATTCGACACTAAGTAGCCTGCCGAGGCGGTCATTATAATCATTGCGCCCGAAGACAAATTTAAGTAATAAGAGAGAAACAAGCCAGAAAGTGTAAACAGGAGCCCCAGAAGAACCGACATAACCATCATCTGCCCTATGCTTTTTACAAACTTAATGCTTATTGCCGAAGGGATTGAAAGAAGCGCAACAACAAGTATTATTCCCACCAGTTTTATTAAAAGCACAGTTGTAAGGGCAATAATAATAAGAAGAAGAAAATAAAGCTTATCAACTGGAAGGCCCAGTGTGCGGGCATATTCCTCGTCGAATGTAACCGCCTGGAACTCCCTGAAAAAAAGAGTAACCATAAGCATTATAAAGGCGGCCAGAATAAGCATCATAATAATTTCGGAACGGGGAACGGTTAATATATTGCCGAAAAGGTAATTCATTAAATTGGGTGAATAACCGGGGGTAAGGTTTACGAATATTATTCCCGCGGCCATTCCGAAAGCCCACATAATGCCTATTATTGTATCTTCGTGCTGGGTTTTCTTTTTCCTCATAACGGAAAGGAATCCCGCAGACATTATGCTGAATCCGATTGCGCCGAAAAGAGGATTAAAACCGAGAAAGTATCCAAGGCCAATTCCCCCGTAAGCAGTATGCGAAATGCCCCCGCTTATAAATACTATTCTTTTAACTACCACGTATGTACCTACTATGCCGCATACAATGCTTGCCAGAATGCTTGCATAAATGGCATTAATCATGAATCCGTAGCTGAAAATATCTCCCATAATCTCTCAATGACTTTGAAGTACTCTGTGAGCGAGGCCGTGAGCAATTAAATCGACCGGACAATGATATGCGGCTTCAACCATATCGTGCGTCAGTTCTTTCGAATCGTGAAATACAAAATTCCTATTGAGGCATGCAATTTTTTTAACATTCTGCGAAACCGCACCAATATCGTGCGAAACAAGTATAATGGTCATTTCCTCGTTTAGTTTCTGTAACATGGAATAAAAATTCTTTCCCGAGGCGGCATCAACGCTTGCCGTGGGTTCATCGAGCAATATAATCTTAGGTTGTTTTGCAAGGGCGCGGGCTATTAGCACCCTCTGCTTTTCCCCTCCGCTCAAACCTCCGGCGAGACGTTTTTTAAAATCCTGCATCCCCACAAGCTCAAGCGATTTTTCTACTATTTCCTTATCTTCCTTTGAAAACCTTCCGAACATTCTGCTTCTCGAAAGCCGCCCGGACAGCACAACATCCAGAACCGAGATAGGGTAATCAGCATCGAATGAGGAATACTGGGGCACATAGCTTACAAGATTCCTGTTCCTAGTAATTGGCGCACCGAAAATATTCACACTCCCCGAATCGGGCTTGATAAGCCCAAGTATTACTTTTAAAAAAGTGGTTTTACCCCCTCCGTTGGGACCAATAATGCCTAAAAACTCCCCTTGAGCAAGGGAAACGGAAACATCTTCGAGCACCAGAGTCGATTCGAATTTTACAAATACATTATTTATTTCTACGGCATTGGTCATTTAACGGCCTTACTTATTTTTTCTGAGGTATCGCACAAATTCTTAATAACATCCTCTTCCATAGGATTTAACAACACACTCTTGGCCTTAAGTTCCTCCAAAACTGCCTCTCCCGATTCCTCATTAGTATTCGGCTCAAGAAAAACAGTAGTAATCTTTTCTTTTTTGGCAATGTTAACAATATTCTTCAGATCCTGCGCTGTAGGTTCTTTACCTTCCTTTTCAATGGCAATCTGTTCTAAGTTATGCTCAATCGCAAAATAGTACCACGAAGGATGAAACACAAGAATCTTTTTACCTTTCAGCCCGGCAAGGTTATTATTAATTACCGTCTCGGCCGAATCGAGACGCGCAAGAAATTTATCCCTGTTCTTCCTGAAATACTCTTCAAGGTAGGGGCGTTTTTCCGTTAAACCGGTATAAATTTTAGAAATTATATTTCTTAATCCCACAGCAAAAAGCCATACATGCGGGTTATTATCCAAAATTTGAATGCCTATTGAGGTATTTATAATCTTAACATTCTTATAATTCTCGCTAATTCCTTTCAACAGCCCCGATTCGAAAGCATATCCGGCGCCGACGGCAAAATAGAGTTCCGCTTTTGAGCCGTGAGCGATATCCACAGGGCTTGGTTCATAAGTTTCGCAGGCGTTCTGCGGCGGCACAAGAACCGTTATATCAACTTTATCCCCTCCGACAGCTTTTACAAGTCCCGCATAAGGAAGAATAGTAACATCCACTTTAATACGGTTGTCCTCCTCTTCCTTTCCGGCGCGGCACGACGCCAAAACAATAGATAATGCCAATAAAAGATATAGCAACCCCTTTTTCATTTAAACTCCCTAATTGTACGCCTTAATTTACAAACAAGACTTTAATAACGAAAGGGATAAAGGTACCTATACGGAGTGCTGCTGTATGGCAGCAAAAAGTAGTTATTTTGGCAGGTTTTTCAGCTTTCGATGCCGCTAAGTTTCTTATAGACCAGATTGGCAACCGATTTTAACACATCCGAGAGTTTTTCAATTTCGACATTATTCCCTCCGCGGGTCATTATTGTAAGCAGATAGGGTTTATTCTTGAGGTAAAAAACGGCAGTTTCGTGTAGCTGGCGGTTAATGTTATCCCCCGATTCGCCGAATTTATGTGCGATAAGAAGATTTGTATCGGGAATCCCTTTTTGAATCCCGTCATTAAAAACAGCTCTTGTAAGAAGTTCCATTGCATATTCGGAATTCTCGGGGGTCAAATAGGTGGCATTAAAGAGCACTTCAAGAAAGCGTGAACATTCCCTGGCGGTAATGGCGTAAACCAGCCCGTTTCTTTCGGGCTGTCTGAGGTTCAAATCGCTGAACAGCCTTAAGAAAGTATCCGAATCCATATTTTCGTTCAAAAGCAGGTTAGCGTCATTATCCGAATAAACTATCATATACTCAAGCAGCTGTTTAACTGTGTATGTTTTACCCAGCTCAATTCCTTTTGAAACAATGCTCTGCTTAATGCCGCTATTAATTTTCCTTTCAAAAGTAATTTTTTTATTAAGCGTGCCCGGTTTCTCTTCCTCCATTTTAAGAAAAGTAATTAGAACGGGGACTTTGAGAATTGAACCGGAATTAAATTTTTCAAGACCAAACGCACTGAACCAATCCCCTTTTTCAAAATCGCGCAAATAAACCGAAGCGGCCGAAAGGGTGCCGTTATATGTGTAGTTCCTTATCAGCTCTGTAATATCGTTTTTCAAATCAGCATATAAATCCGATTCCTCGGCAGGTTTGGCGGCCAGAAGAGGCTTTATAAATTTATATCCCCCCAGCCTGCACACATTATACTCTTCATTCCTTATCCCGCTCTTTTCCTGTTTTACTCCGCCGCTAAACGAGTCTTTCATAAGCAGGAAAAAAAGGTCCCTGTTAAAAGTATTATTATAAATATCATATATAATGGCACGGTAATATTTTTTTTAAGCAGCGCGGTTTTTTCTTTTTTAATTTTTCCCATTTTCCCGGCAATCCCGAATAATCTGCAATAATATTTTTATCTGCGGCCGCAGAATAAATCAATTTAA
This sequence comes from bacterium, assembly GCA_027398005.1. GTDB lineage: Bacteria > Bacteroidota > Ignavibacteria > Ignavibacteriales > Melioribacteraceae > JAEXUB01. The sequence goes on along the minus strand of DAHYUM010000038.1, from coordinate 2,599 downwards.
ACCGCAGTACCGCCAATATTATTTGACACATCAAAATTAATTCAGGTTTGATATAAGGAAGATTTTTTTGTGGGAATACTTTCAACATTAAAACTTAATTCTTTTAAATATTATTTTTTGTTTTACCGTGCGGAATTGCCAACGGAACTTATTCCGTTTTTAAAAGAATAAATTGGTTTTATATTCAACAATTATATGTCCGGCGAAGATAATTAAAAAACACTCCGGCGTAAATGAGAACTGCATCGGTGGCAAAACAAAAGAGGCGCCTTAGCGCCTCCTTGAAATAAATATTTTATTTAAGCTGTTCCGGGTTAGGGCTTATTACAATTTCGATGCGCCTGTTTTTCGCCCTCCCCTCTTCCGTATTGTTGTTGGCTATCGGCTTAGAGCCCCCTATACCTGCAACGGTTATATTTTTGGAATCGGCTCCCATTGTAGATAGAAGGTACTGGAAAACGGCGTTGGCCCGGGCGCGGGATGTTTCGATGTTTTTATTGAAATCCCCCTGCCCGTCGGTATGCCCCTCAATTACAACCGAGGATTCGGGGAAAGTCATAATTGCTTTTTGAACCTTACCGAGCAGGTTATAATACTGCGGATCTACAGTTGCCTTATTTGGAGGGAAATTTAGGTTTACAAGGCGTATAATTATAAAGTTGTCATTCCTCACAATTTCTGCTTCTGAAGGGAGAAATAAGGCTGAAATTGCAGCAATCTGTTCCTTTAATTTCTGCTGTGAGGCTACTTCGGTTTTATACTGCGATTTTTCCGCCTCGGTATTAGTCAGCTTCACGCTCAGTTCATCACGCAGCTGGGCAAGAGCATCGTTAACTTTTTTCAGACTGTCAATATCGGCAGATAGTTTAAGATTTTCCTTTTTGCCTGATTCCGAAATAGCTATAACCTCTTCATATTTTTTATTTAGATCCGCAAGCCGGGCATTAAGGTTCTCGTTATCTTTCTGCGATGCAGCAAGTTTTGCCTTTTCCGAATTTATATTATTGATAACGGAAGAAGTGAAATCTTCATATCCTTTATCGAAAGTTCTGGGGAGGCTGAAAACCGAACCGATTTTGGCCAGAGGTTCCTCCCAGTTCAGCTGAAGGTCTTCGAATGTTTTATCCTCTTTCTGCATTGAACTAAATACGCGCTGCATATAGCGGGCATGCTCAATTTCATAATTTGCATTGTCCAAAATGCCCCTTGCTTTTAAAGTATCGTACCGGTTTGCATTAAGCACCGCTTCAATTTCCCTGGCGTACTGGTTAATTTTCCCAAAAGTAACCGGGGCATACTTTTCAACATCCTCGTCATCAGCTTTTTCAATGGCCCTTACAAGTCTGCCATGATATTTTTCCATTATCGCCATAAATTCGGCATCCTTATAATTCTTAGATGCCTCTTCCGAATACTTTTTCACTCCTTCGCTGTCTTTATCCTTAAAATCATCCACAGCGCTTAAAAAATTATCCTCCCCCTCATCCCATGGCTTCATCTGGCTTACATCAACACCTACACCCAGAACGAGCTGGCGCGCTTTTAAGAGAGAAGCGAAATCTGCCGATAATGTCTTAGAATTTTCGAGCGCGATTTTAAATTGCCCAAGCGATAAATTCAGTTTCTCAATCATTTTTTCGGCATCCGATTGTTCTTTGGAATACTCCTCGGCATCCGTAAGAGCTTCTGCACCCTCTTTAAATTCCTTTTCCGAAAAAATGTTGGCGGCCGCGGCAATAGCTTTTTTATGCGCTTCGCGGGCTTCTTTTAAAAGCGCTTCCCTGTTTATCTGTGAGTATATTGTTGAGTGAATTGAGATAAGAAAAAGGGAGCATAAACCGTAAAGCATTAACGATCTTTTCATTTAACCTCCTTAAATAACCTTATCTTTTAAGGAACTTAATGAATTGATAATTTTAATTCAAGAGATTTAAATTATCATTAATGATAAGGAAAGGGTTAAAAAAGAAAATCCGCCATGAGGGCGGATTTTCCAATTCCTATCTCAAATATCCGGCGGAATTTCTCCCTCCGCTTCCCTGCTGGAGCGTATTCCTCCTTATTTTAAATTTGGCCACCAGATCCTGCAGATTTGAAGCCAGATTGTTAAGGTCTTCTGAAGAACGGGCTATCTGCCCTATGCCCGAAGCAGTTTCTTTGGTAACATTGTTAATTTTTTCAATACTCTGGCTAATTTCTTCCGAAGTGGCGCTCTGCTGTTCGCTGGCCGCCGCCACCTGCGAAATTATATCAACAACCTGCTCGGCTTCAACAATAATTTTCCCTAGCGATTGCCCTGCTTCACCGGCCAAACGCCTTCCTTTTTCAATTTCCTCTTCCCCCCGGCTCATCGAATCGACAGCGGCTATTGTATCGGTCTGTATCCGTTTTATGGTATCTGCAATTTCTTTTGTGGCTTTCGAAGTCCTTTCGGCAAGTTTTCTAACCTCATCGGCAACAACGGCAAAACCGCGTCCTTGCTCACCAGCACGTGCGGCTTCGATTGCTGCATTCAATGCAAGTAAATTAGTTTGATCTGCTATATCATCAATCACTTGAACTATTTCACCAATCTGGTCACTACTCTTTCCAAGTTCTT
>DAHYUM010000037.1 GCA_027398005.1 bacterium | reverse complement strand
GAAAAGAAACGACGACGACGCCAAAATCACTAAAATAGACGCCGATATTATTTTTAAAAAATAAATATGCTCTTTTTTTAACGGCATTCTTCACCCTGTTTTATCCTGAATCCGTTAATGAAATCGATATAATTCAATTTCCGCTCAGTAATTTTTCAACAAGCTCTTTAATTACCTTTCCGTCAGCCTTGCCTTTAAGGTTTTTGGCGGCAACGGGCATAATTTTAGGGAAATCTTCCTTGGCTTTAGCCCCAACTTCGAGTGCTATTTTCTTAATTTCCTCAAAAATTTCATCGGGGGTAAGCTGTTTTGGCAGATAAGCCTCAATAATCTTCAGCTCGGCCGATTCTTTTTCAACCAGTTCCATTCTCCCCGCATTTTTAAACTGTTCGATAGATTCTTTTCTCTTTTTAGCGGCGGAAGTAAGAAGTTTCAGCTCGTCTTCGGGGGTCATTTCGCGGGCGGCACCGCTTTTTTCAAATTCTAATATCAGCGCCCTTAATGAACGGATGGTTTCAAGCTTAATCTTGTCCCCTTCTTTCATGGCATTCTTAAGATCTTCGTTAATCTGGATTTTTAAACTCATTTCAGCCTCTTTATTTACTAACCTTAAAAATATAAATGAATTGCATTATTAACAATTAAAATTGAGGGGAAAGATGGGGCAAAAAGGAGAATTCTCTTTATATTTGACTATGTATTATCTCTAATAAGTGGTATAAAATAATGAAAGAAAAGAAGAAAGTTTTCGTATTTATAGATGCAATGGCCTTAGCCTATAAAGCCTATTTTGCCTTCATAAGCCGCCCTCTGGTAACCAAGGCCGGAGAACCTACCTCGGCAGTATTCGGGTTCCTTAACCAGGTATTCAAGATTATAGAGGACACGAAGCCCGATTATTTTGCCGTCGCTTTCGATTCGAAAGAAAAGACATTCCGACACGAAATGTTTGAAGGATATAAATCATCGCGTCAGCAGATGCCGGAGGATATGATACCCCAGATTGCCCGCATTAAAGAAGTTATTGATGCCTTTAATATGCCTGTTCTGATTATGCCCGGTTATGAAGCCGACGATATAATTGGCACCGGGGTAAAAATTGCCGAAAAAGAGGGATTCTTCAGCTACGCCGTTACCCCCGACAAGGATTACGTTCAGCTGGTTTCGGAGAATATTAGCTTAATTAAACCGGGGAAATCGACTGATGAAATCAATATAATTAATCTGGAGAAAGTTAAGACGGAATACGGGTTTAGCCCGGAACAAATGATAGATTACCTTGCCCTTGTAGGGGATAGTTCCGACGATATACCCGGGGTTGCCGGCATAGGACCAAAGAGCGCCACCCCGCTTATTCAGCAATACGGATCGCTTGAAAAGATATATGAGAATATAGACCTGATAGAGAAGAAAGGTATCCAAACTAAGTTAATGGATAACCGGGAGAATGCATTCCTTTCGAAGGAGCTTGCCACAATTAAGCTTGATGTGCCTATCCATATCGATTTAGAAAAGTCTAAATTCACACTGCCCGATTTTGACCGTCTTAACAGAATGTTTGCCGAACTGGAATTTAAGACGTTCGGAGCAAAACTGGTTAAGCTGTTTTCGCATATAGAAAATGCTCCCGCCGAAACGGGAAGCGAAATTGCAATACCAGAAGTAATAACTAAATTCGACAAGAATAGTGTAAATTATAAACTTATTACAGAAGAAAAAGAAGCTAAAGAACTGGCTAAGAAACTTAGCGGGGCCGGCTTATTGGTCTTTGATACAGAGACAAATTCTTTGGATACTCTGAATGTGCACCTTGCAGGCTGTGCATTCTCCCCTGCCCCCGGAGAAGCTTATTTTGTGGCTGTTAATCCGTTTGAAACACACGGCAATCTTTTTACCAGTCCGTTACTGCAGAACAGGCTTCCTGTTGAAAAATTTGTACAAATATTTAAGCCCCTCTTTGAGAATGAGAAAATTAGGAAAGTCTGCCAGAACGGTAAGTATGATATCTCGGTGTTAAGGACCTACGGAATAGAGACCGCAAACTTTTATTTTGATACAATGCTTGCGAGCTATATTCTGGACCCGGACCAGAAGCATAATATGGATGACCTTTCAGAAAAATATCTCCATTACTCCCCTATTAGGCTTACAGAGATTATAGGGAATAAAAAGGACCCAAATTTAATTTTTGAAGCCCCGGCAGAAGACCTTTCGAACTATTCATGCGAAGATGCCGACGTTACCTATAAACTTTATGCACTTCTCAATAAGGAGCTTGAAAAGGCTGGCCTCTCAAAACTGGCATACGAGATTGAGTTCCCCCTTGTAAAGGTTCTTGAAGATATGGAAAGAACCGGAGTGAACCTTGATACGGAAATGCTGAAAAACCTAAGCGATGACCTTGCCAGGATGATGCAGGAGCAGACTTCCAAAATTCACTCGCTTGCCGGAGAGATATTTAATATTAACTCCACCCAGCAGCTGCAGAAGATATTATTCAACAAACTGGGCTTAACGCCGGCCGGAAAAACAAAGACCGGGTATTCCACCGATGCCAAAACACTCGAATCGCTTAGAGGTGAGCACGATATAATAGACCAGATTCTCGATTACAGGCAGGTGTCTAAACTTAAATCGACTTATGCCGATGCCCTGCCACAGCTTATAAATCATTCAACAGGAAGAATACATACTTCATTTAACCAGACAATAGCCTCTACCGGAAGATTATCGAGCAACGACCCGAACCTTCAGAATATTCCTATCAGAACCGAGCTTGGTAAAGAAATAAGGAAATCATTTGTTCCGAGAAACAAAGATTATATAATTTTAAGCGCCGATTACAGCCAGATTGAATTAAGGGTAATGGCGCATATAAGCGGTGACGAAAACCTGATTAAGGCATTCAAAGAAGGGGAAGATATTCATAAAAGCACCGCCGCAAAGGTATTTAACGTATCGCCGGTGGATGTAACCCCCGATATGAGAAGAAAGGCCAAGGAGGTAAACTTTGGAATTTTATACGGACTCGGTCCGTTCGGTTTAAAACAGAGGCTCGGAATATCGCAGATGCATGCCAAGGAAGTAATAGATACATACTTTAAGACATTCCCCAAGGTAAAGCAATTTATAAACGATACCGTGCAGAAGGCAAAAGAAAAAGGATATGCCGAAACATTATCGGGCAGAAGACGTTTTCTAAAGAATATAAACAGTAAAAATGCCGCAGTCCGCCAGTTTGAAGAAAGGGTTGCAGTTAATATGCCTATCCAGGGTACTGCCGCCGATATGATTAAAATGGCTATGATTACCACATTTGAAAGGCTGAAAGGGAAAAAATCGAAGATGGTGCTTCAGGTACACGACGAACTAGTATTCGACCTTTACCGCGGGGAAATGGAGGAATTAATACCCGTTATAAAAGACTGTATGGAAAACGCGATGAAGCTTGATGTGCCGATTCTTGTTGAAACCGGGATTGGAGATAACTGGCTTGACGCCCATTAATCAGGCTACTCGATCAACAGGAAATAGAGAAGAGCCCCAAAATTGATTTGAAGTGCGCCTAGGGCTATTCCGCTTATAAGGTCGTATCTGTTTACCTCATCCAGCAAAGCCTGACTTCCGTTATTAAGATAATCGTCATATTTCCTATCGGCTTTTATTTTATAATAGGCCGCCGCGGCACCAAGAACTGCCGCAGTGCCAATGAGTACCTTAAACCAACCTGTTTTAACAAAACTTTCTGTATGACCGTTTAGAGGAGTGCCAAGATTAATAATGCCGTTTCTAAAATCGGCCGGATTGATATGGAGAGGGGAATAATTTTCTTTCAATAATGTAACACTGCCTATTCCCTCATGAAAAAACAATGGGGTGTAGCCTATAAGCGAATCGCGCGCCAATACGCCTGCATTCTGGGGACGGGTGTCCAGCAAAGTCATTTTGCCGAATGAATATTGTTTTTCAATCCTATTCCCCTCCCCGGTTATATTTACCGTATCCTTAATTTGGCTGCCGTTCCATTCCAAAAGAGATTTTTTTATCAAAATGGAATATTTGCCCGGTGGAAGAGAAATTTCATCATTCCTCTTTTCTTTAAGCTCTCCATTAATAAAAACATAATTCTCTTTCGAGTCTGTTTTAATTATCAGCTTCGAATTAATAATTTGGCAGTATGAATAGAAGTTGGGAATAATCAAAAGAATAAAAATAATTCTCTTCATTTTACCTCCCTTACTTCAAAAGCGCCTATATTCCCCTTGTCGTAGCCTAATATCATCATTCCGTTAAAATACACGGGGGATAATTTCATTCTGCCCCTCGTTTTAATTCTCTTTAATATTGCCCCGTTAGAACTATTAAGAAGATATAAGTAGCTATCCATATTAGGCTGAACAACCAGATTGGTAAAGAGGAGCGGAGTGGCGTATGCCACGCCGGAAAGAGTGGTTTTCCATATTAACTTTCCTGTCCTAATATCAAGGGAGGTCATTTCCCCTCCAAGATTGGAAACAATTACATTTTCTCCATTGCATACCGGCTGATTTTTAATTTCCGCTCCGGTATCATAAGTCCAATTAATTTCTCCGTTACTTATATTAAAACAAAACAAATTCCCTTTTTCATCCCCTATAAAACCGGAACTATCAGCTAATGTAATTCCCCCCGAAAATCCGGCGGCTGTTTTAACTGCATAGATTTTTTTGCGCGTTTGAATATCGATGCAGCTTAATTCCCCGGTCATTGAGGCATAAATTAATTTATTGCCGGCAAGAGCCGGATTGGATATCACTTTAACGCCCGTATCGTATTTCCATTCAACCAGTCCTGCAAGATTGAATTTATAAATAACCCCCTGATAAGAAATGGCAAAAAATCCATCCTCGTTTTTCAATATCTGGCTGTTAAAACTACCCGGTATCTGCGACTGCGAAATTATTTTGCCGTCGTTCAAATCGAAATAATACGCCGTGGAATATTTTTCCTCCCTGTTGTTTACTATGAAGAACATCCTGCCCCTGTAAAGCACCGGCGCGGCATTTATTTCTCCTTCGTAAATAGTAGTACCGATTTCTTTTCCGTTATAAAGATCTAGACAGGTAATCCGTCCTGCTAAATCGTGTACAAGCACATATTTATCGTAAGCAACAATTGAAGAATTATTGTAGCTGCCGTAGGTGCCGGTTTCCCATTTAAGGGTAATGGAATCGGAAACTGCAATCGGGAAATAAAAATTATGGCTGTTATTCCCTCCGTAGGCTAGGTATCCATTAAGCGCCGGAGGTAAATTTCTTATAAGCACATCCTGCGCGCATGCAGTCACTAAGAAGAATATGAGCAATATTTCTGCAATCTTTTTCAAAAATCGACTCCGAAAAAGAATTGATAAAAAAGCCCTTTCTGCAGTCTGGTAAAATTGTATTCTATTTTTTTACCTATATCGTATCTGAATACAATGGCATTGAAAAGATTAAAACGGAAACCGAAGCCAAAACTTCCCAGGGTTTCGGTATAAACCTTATCCCATACTCCGCCTGTATCAAAGAAAACAGCTCCCCTGAAGTATGGAAGGTTTATGCCGACGAAAGGAAGTTTAATATAAAGCTGGTCAACCAAAGGGAACCTCAATTCGATAGAGGAAATCCATAATTTTTCCCCTCTAAGAGAAAAGCGGTCAAATCCTCTCAAATCCCAGCTGCCCCCGCCTACATACCGCCTGGCAGTCTTTCCGTCATTAAAATAGAGTGACCCGCGGAAAGCGAGAGTGCTCATTAAACCAAGCCTAAGGTAATACCGGTAATCGGCAATTATGGAATAATAATTTGTATTGCTGTATTTAATATCAGAAGTATAGCCGAGAAGAATTCTAAGCCTGGAGCCGTCCAGCGGGCCTGTAGGCCCCCATAAGGAATTATCGTGCACAAAGGAGATTGAATTGGATAAAAGATATCCCTTGCGTGTTAAAATATCCCCTAAAATTTCCCTGTTAGTATTGGCAATACTAATTCCAGCCTCGAGCCGCTGAAATTTTGAAAGAGGATAAATAAGGTCAAGAAAGGCCCCGAAATCGTGCTCGTAAAAGAAATCCTCCGATTCGCGAAGGTCGTACCTCTTGCCGGAATAATTGAAAATACCATACTGGAAATTGGTGCGCCCGCTGAAGTTAATGCGTGAAAGTGCTACGTTTATATTATCCAACAGGCCGTCCTGCAGTTCGGCATTATTATAATAGGTAAGATAGTAAACATCATCCCCCATCAAATCGCTTAAAAGGAACATAGCGCCTCCGCGGCTTCCGTAAACCGGGTCTACACTGAACTGGCTTACTGCATAATCGAGCGAATATTCCCTTTCGTATCTCAGTTTATCCCTTCCGGCGTTAACGGCAATTCTTTTCTCTTTCCATTGCTCCCCTGTAAGTTCAAAATTGAATGCAACTTTAACAGTCCCGGAACTATCGGCAGGAGGAATACGCAGTGAATAGAACTGGCACGAATATTTTTCAAACGCGGAAGTGATTATCTTTTCAGGAGATGCAAAATCAAAGTCGAATACCGAGGTAAGAAAAAAGCTTCTCTGCGTCATAGCCGCAGGTTTCCCATTCCCGTAATTCAGCTCCCATACATTAGGCACTCCGTCATAATCGGATGTAAAGAAGAGCCTTGAATAATCGGGGCTGAAATGAGGTGTTGAGCTGTTTGCGCCTGTAAAGGTAAGGTAGGTTATATTCCTTGTGCTCATATCAATTTCAAAAAGATTAAATGAGCGGCTGTACCTGCCGGTTGTCCTATCGGATGAAAATACAATTTTATTTCCCTCTTTGTTAAAAACCGGATAGTTATCGGAATAATAATCGTTTGTAAGCCTTTCAAGCGTTCGTGTTGCAAGATTATAAATAAACAGGTCAACATACCCTTTCCGGTCATTCCCCGAGAATACAATCTTTTCCCCGTCAGAAGAAAATTTGGGGGAATTGATTGTAAGAATTTCGTCAAATTTAAGTGTCTCAATAATTCTCTTATCTTTAATTGAATAAAGATGCAATACATCGGTTGCGCCCGATTTGGTTACGAAAGCCATCAACCCTTTTTTAGAAAGTGCAAGAGTGGCGGTTAAAAGATGGAAGGTTTCAAATATTTCCTCTTTTTCCCCCTGAATTATTGTTTCAGGTTTAAAATACTCTTCCGCTGAATCGTCAAACGGAATCCGGTAAATTGAAGAATAACCATTAATGTTGCCTATGTAGTAAACCGATTTACCTGTGCTATCGGCATAATAAACCGGGGCAAAATTAAATCCGGTATCGGTAAGCTTGCGCGAATTAATAAAATGAGGAAATTTGTTCCGGTAAAGGGGGAAATATTCCTGCTTTAGAAAATAATCCCATTTATTGTCAATTACATCGAACGGTTCCCCCAGAATGAATTCGAGCACTTCATTAAATTTCCTGAATCGCCAGAAATTATCTAACAGCAGTATAATCTTGTCCTCTCCGTATTCGCGCGAAACAAATTCAAGGAATTTCTGCCCCTCCTTATACATTAGGAAGGAGCCGAAAATAATATCAATATCCTTCAGCCTGGCATAATAGCCGTTAGGCACAGCATCGCGCAAAAGCATTTCTGCCTGGCTATCCCAGCCGGTTGACCAGTATTCTGCAAGCCCTTCAACAAACCAGAGAGGCGGGTAGCCTCTTTCGGGAAGGCGGTGGTCTTCCATGGAACGGAGAATTTTTTCGACCGTAAACACATGCACAAGTTCGTGCCTTATAACATGTTTAAACTGCTCCAGCGAACCGAGGTATGGGATTACTACTCTTCCCTTGTTGAATTCGAAAAAGCCCCCTACCCCTTCGGGGATAAAGCCGGGAGTCGTATTAGTCTGCTGAAAATGGATATGAGTATTATAAAATATTAAAGGAATGCGCCTGTTAACAATTTGGCTGAATTTAACTTTGAACTCATCAAATGCCTGTTCGGCATAATTGGCGCCAATTTCCGCCATTTCACCAAAATCATCATAGTAATAAATATCAAAGTGGGAGGTTCTAATTACTTTCCAGTCGAATTTTTCATATTGTACTTTATTTCTGCCGAAGAAAAAATACTGAGCCGCCGTTCTATCAGCCAGCAGGAGGCTCAGTATTAAAAAATATTTTGCGTATCTAAGTAGCAAGTCTCTCTTTTAGAAAGTTAATATTCTTAATCGCAGTAGGATCATAGCCTCTTACAATAGCCAGATAGTAGGAAATATAATCCCCAAGAATTATAAGGTCCATAAGCCTTAATTTAAAATTCTCAAGTCCGCTTTCAAGAGTAATAATTTCGGTGCCCGATTGTTTAATGAGCTCAGAGACAATTTCAAATCTCTTTTTAACACGGCTGTTATATACGGTATCGTATATAAAAACGGCCTTGCATTTAACAAGTTTTTCGCCAACGGTTTCCCAGCCAATAATTTCGTTATGGTTCATTTCCGGGAAAACATTGCAGAATGCATGAAGCTTCGAATTCTCGTTAATCTGCCCTTTAAACCGGGTTCCGGCAGATGAGGTAAAATCGGATACAGAATAAATAACGGGGATATAACCGCACAAAGATGCGGCAATTTCCAATGCCTTATTCTTATCCAACGAATATTCCTCACCTCTCGTTTTAAGCATTTCAATAATGGAAAGAACAATTTCATTCTGCGACGGAATCAATTTCAGTTTTTCAACTATTTTAAGCAATGCAAAAAAATTCCCCCATAAAGCATAACGGGGCTGGAAACCTTTCTGCAGTAGAAAATAAGGGATTCCTTCATTTTTGCATATTTTTTCTACTTCCCCGCCGGTGGTAATGCATACTATCTGCGCTTTTTTAGCCAGCGCCTCATTTAATGCGGCAATTGTCTCTTCCGTATTGCCTGAATATGAGGAAGCTATTAAAAGCGTTCCCTCGCCGGTATAGGATGGAAGTTCGTAGTTCCTGTTGACGAGATAAGGGTATTTTAGTTCATCTTTAACGAAATTTGAAAGAAGCTCGCCCCCTATAGCCGAACCGCCTAATCCGGTTACAATAATATTGCTTATTCTTCCGGTATTAATTTTATCAAGATTAATATCGTTATTCCATGAATACTCAACCTGCTTATACGAATTCTTCAATACGTCAAACTGTCCGCTTACATCATACTTTTTAATCATTTCCGAAATGGTCATTGAATTTCTCCTAAAAAATCCTCTGAAGTGGTTAATACATTATTTGTAAAGAATATATGAAGCTTATTGTTTATCTCAATTTCAGTTGAAAGGGAGAGGCATTTTTCGGCCAGGGCCTTGCACTCCTTGAATGAAATATGCCTAATTATTTTTTTAATCATTGGAACTGCCGAAACAGACATGCTCAGGCAGTCCAGTCCCAGTCCAACAAGAAGAGGAACGGCAACCGGATCGGATGACATTTCGCCGCAGAGGCTTACCATTATTTTTGCTTTTTTTCCCTCTTTAATAATGTGGCTTAAGGTTCTTATTACTGCCGGGTGAAATTCCTGATAAAGTGGGGATAAAATCTCATTAACCCTGTCAACGGCAAGCAGATACTGTATCAGGTCATTCGTGCCAATGCTTAAAAAATCGACCTGTTCGGCAAATTCTTTTGCCATAACCGCGGCCGAAGGAATTTCCACCATTACGCCTATCTTCAATCCTTTATCGAAGCTATGCCCTTCTTTTCGAAGCTCCTCTTTGCAGTCTTCAAGAATCATCTTAAATTTTCTTATTTCTGCCAGTTCGGTAACCATAGGAATCATAAACTTAATGTTCTTGTTAACCGAAGCCCTTAGTACTGCCCTAACCTGTGTTTTGAATAAATTCGGGTTATCCAGCAGAAGCCTGATACCGCGCCATCCGAGGAAAGGATTCGGCTCTTTCAAATCGACCGGAAGGACCTTATCCCCCCCAATATCGAAAGCCCTAATTATAACAGTTTCAGGATAAATTTTTTCGGAAAGGCTCTTGTAATAGAGGTACTGTTCCTCCTCTTCAGGGAACGATTCGGCATTATCGAACAATTGTTCTGTTCTTACAAGCCCTACTCCTTTAGCCCCGTTCTGGAATATGAGTTCCACTTCTTCGCTCAAATCCAGATTAGCCATCAACTTGACTTCCTTTCCGTCTTTTGTAACGGCCGGTTCATCCTTAAGTTCGCGCAGTTCCTTATCAGCCTTAGAAAGCCTTTCAATTTTATCCTTGTATTTATTTAAGGTTTCTTCATCGGGGTTTATAATAATATCACCGTGAAATCCGTCTACGATAAGAAGGTCGCCGTCTTCAATAAGCGTAGTCGAATCGTGAAGCCCTACAACTGCAGGAATGCTAAGCGAGCGCGCTACAATAGAAGCGTGCGAAGTTAAGCCGCCAAGGTCGGTTACGTAGGCTTTTACATTCACACGCGAAAAAAGCACGGTATCCGAGGGGGAAATTGAACGCGCTACCACAATTACGTCGCTTTCAATCCTCGATTTCCATTTTTTCTTTTTTAGGTTCCTTATTATCCTGTTCTTAATATCCTCAATATCGTGCGACCTTTCCTTCATATAAGTTTCGTGCGCAAGGTTCATCAACTGCTGGTATTTTGAAATTTCATCGTCAACAATATATTCGGGTAACTTTTTTTCCTCCTTAATACGTTTTACTATATTGGAGATAAGAATCGGGTCATCCAGAATCATAAGCTGTGCCTCGAAAATGGCGGCCCGTTTTTCGCCCAGCTTATCAATAGCGAGGCTGAAAATTTTATTCAGCTCCTTTTTCGATTTGGCAAGGGCTTCGTTAAGGCTCTTTACTGCCTCGTCGGTATCGGTTATATTGCTGTCGCTTATTTCTTCCCGGTCCTTAAGGTAAATATGCGCCTGTGCAATGGCAAAACCGGGGGCAGAGGCAATACCGTGAAGAATTTTGTTAGTGTCTTTTTTCATATTACATCTCGTCAAATCCACGATTGAAATAATCAGTTAATTCGGCCGCGGCCTGTTCTTCATCTTCCCCTTCGAATGTAAGGGTAAGCTCTGAGCCTTTTTCGGCGGCCAAAGTCATTACACCAATTATGCTTTTTCCATTTATATTCATTCCATCCTTATAAAGGAAAAATTCACTTTTATATTTTGAAGCGATTTTAACAATTGTAGCGGCAGGCCTCGTATGCAGCCCCGCGTTGTTCAGAATTGTTACTTTTCTTTCTATCATTACTTGTTTCTCTGCAATAATGTAAATGCCAACCATTTAAGTAATTCAGCCCCCTCTTTGTTCCCTAAAATCTTAAGGGAGGAAACTGATTTATCAGTATAATATTTAATTTCCTTTTTTGCATCCTCAATTACACCCAATTTAAGGTAAAGGGACTTATATTTTTCAATTTCGCTCTTTTTAATTCCCTTATTCTTCATAACATCGAGGAGCATTTTTTTCTCCTTCCCGCGCGCTTTTTCCAAAGCCTTAATAAAGAGATAAGTTTTCTTCCCTTCAATAAGGTCCCCGCCAACCGGCTTGCCAAGTTCCTTCTCCTCGGCTATAAGATCAAGAAGGTCATCCTGAATCTGGAATGCCATACCTAAATTCTTACCGTAGGAACCAAGAGCCTTTACCTGCGCCGGCCTTGCCTTGCCGAGATTAGCTCCTATAAGACAGCACATTTCCATTAGCGCGGCTGTCTTTTTGTATATCATTACTTTATACTCTTTTATCGATACGTTATTCCTTGTCTCAAATTCCTTATCCAGCGCCTGCCCTTCGCAAACTTCAATTATTCCATTGGTAAAAATTGAAACCACTTTGTGTGCATTATTTCCGCAATCCTTAAGAAGCGATTCGTAAGCGAGGGCGGTCATAATATCCCCGGCAAGAATTGCCGTATCCATATTGTTGCGTATATGGAGTGTATCGCGCCCCCTCCTTTTATCCGCATTATCCATAATATCATCGTGAACAAGAGTGAAATTATGAAGAATTTCCACCGCCAGAGAGGCGTTATAAACATTCTTTGGATAGGACCCGGCAGATTTTGCGGCACCCGAAACCAGAAATGGACGAATCCTTTTTCCTCCCCCTCTAAGAATATAATTAATCGGTTCATAAAGGGAGTGCGGTTTCTTTTTGGAATAAATATTGGAGAAAGTTTTTTCTACTTTCTTTAATTCTTTTTTGTACAAGACTTCATATTTCTTGACAGCATCCTGCATCAGTACATTTCCTCTTTTTTAATAAGCTTAACTTTGGATAATTCCTTTAAATTGTCTGCCCCGGTTAAAAACATAATTTTTTTTACATCATTAAACCATTCTTCAATCAGTTCCACCACTCCATCGGCCCCATCTGCGGCGGCCCTTTTAAGCAAAACATTAGCCGAGGCGGCCATATCGGCTCCGAGGGCAATCGATTTTGCTATATCTGCGCCGCTGCTTATTCCCCCTGAGGCGATCAAGGTAAACTTATGCTTTTTCTTAAGCGGGGCAATTTCCTTAATGCAATATGAGGTAGTAAGTCCCCAGTCCTTAAAATACTCATTATTATTTTTATTTCTAATCATTTCAACGGCGGCCCAGTTAGTTCCCCCAGCGCCGGCCACATCAATTGCCTTAACTCCGGCGTTAATAAGTTTAAGGGCTGCTGAAGCTGAAATGCCTGCCCCTACCTCTTTAACAATAACCGGTACTTTACTCTTTGCGCAGGCCTTTTCAATTGATTTAAGGAGTCCCTTAAAGTTTGGCAGAGGTGCTTTCTGGAATAATTCCTGCAAAGGATTAAGGTGTATCACTACCGCGTCGGCATCAATCATTTTAGCTAAATTATCTATAAGTCCGGCCGGGTTAACAGATTCAGCCACCTGAGCCGCGCCTATATTGCCTAGAACCGGCACATTGCCTGCGTATTCCCTAATAACCTTAAATGAGTTTATAAATTCCTTATTTTCGAGCGCCTGGCGCTGACTTCCAACACCAATGGGTATATTAAGCCTTTCAGCAGCCAAAGCGAGCTGTTTATTTATATTTACCGATTCGTATGTGCCCCCGGTCATACAGGAAATAAGAAACGGATAGTTTATCCTGCATTGAAGAAATTTAGATGATAAATCGATTTTGTTTATATCGGTTTCGGTAAGCGCGTTATGTTCGAATTCGTATTTATCCAGCCCGTTGGTTTTATATTTAAAAGAAACATCCTTTTTAAGGCAAATTTCAAGGTGCTCTTTTTTCCTTTCCGATGTATTTTCTTTACTGCCGGGCATATAAAAATCTGATATTATTTATAATAATATACTATTTCTTTTTGATTTTTTGGGCATTTTCACCCTTTTAAGCGCCAAATTATATCATTTTTATCTCTAATTGTGGCCGCTTCCACCTCCCTGCGCACCGAATTTACAAGAACTATCCTTTCGGCTTTTAGCAGGTCTTCTATAAACAGCTTTTTCTCAACCGCATTTACCTTTTTTATGAAGTATTCCCTATAACATCCGTTTAATAAACCTGATGAAATTTGGGGTGTTACCCATATACCATCTTTAAGAAGGAAAATATTGGTAATTGCCCCTTCAGTCAATTCCCCCTTTTCATTTTGAAATATTGTATCGAAAAATCCTGAGTCACGAGCACTTTTATAACAAGTATTATATAATTCCCTTACCGTCGTTTTAAAGTAATAAAACCGGTTTGACGAATCTGTCCGGAATCCGGAGAGGATAAGATTTACTTTCTTTTTCCCAACCGGTTCAATTACTGCCGATTCAATGGTCATATTACCCTGCTTGCCAAGCAATAACCTAATCCTGTAATTATCTTTATTATTCAAGCCCTCAGCATATTGCACTAATTTTTCCTTAACCAAAACTGAATCGAAATTATATAGAAAATATCCGGCGCTTTGTTCCAGCCGTTTTAAATGTTCTTCGAGCAGAAAGTAGTTCCCGTTTTCAAAAAGAAGAGTCTCAATTAAACTGAATTCGCTTTTTCTATCCGAAAGGAATTTCCCTTTTAAAATTACTTCGTTGTATTCGCTTTCGGGGGTGCTGTCCCATACAATCCCTCCCCCTAGCCCCATTTCGGTTTTGCCGGTTTCCTTATCAATAACCAGAGTTCTTATAGCAACGTTAAAAAGCGCCTCATCCCCTTTGATATAACCGATTGAACCGGTATATATTCCCCTCTCTTCCTTCTCAAGTTCCTTAATTATCTCCATTGTCCTTATTTTGGGTGCCCCTGTAATAGAGCCGCAAGGATAAATATTGCTGAATATTGCCTTTAGTGAATCCTCTTTAAGTTCCCCTCTAATTTCCGAAACCATCTGAAAAACAGACTCATATTTCTCAACATCAAAAAGGGATTGAGCTTTAACTGTGCCGAATTTGGATATCCTTCCGAAATCGTTCCTAAGCAGGTCGGCAATCATAACATTTTCGGCTCTCTCCTTTTCTGAAGTTGTCAAAAGGTTTTTCATATTCTCATCATCGGCATAATTTATTCCCCTGCGCATGGTCCCTTTCATTGGACGGGTAATGATGGTGCTTCCATTTTTTTTGAAAAACAGCTCGGGGGAAATTGAGATTATCAGCTTTTCACCGGCATTTATAAAAGCTGAATATCTGGTAGATTGACTGTTCAGAAGAGTTATAAAAAGGCTCTTTGCATCCCCTGTAAAGTCAAATTTACTTTTAATTGTATAATTAACCTGATAGGTATCGCCTCTTCGTATATATTCTTTTATCTTTTCTATCGCATTCGCGTATTCGTCATAATCAGTATTGAGATAAAAATTCTCAACTGCATATTCATCCTTTCCAGACTCGGAAGCGAATTTAATTTCTCCGCTGTCCCAAACCCGGCACTCCTCATTTTTATAGAAAAGGAATTTCATTAAGGGAACCGATGCATTTCCATTTATAAACCGTTCAAATCCTTTTTCGAAAAGGTAGCCGGCTTCATAATTCATAAGGGAAACTATGGTAAATTCACTTTTACATGCTTCTATTTCTTCGAATACCGAATCATAGTCTTTTTGATTATAAACATTGTAAATACGGTCAGGATTAAGGCAAAGCAAACATTTTTCCCCGGGGTAGTAAGAGGATGCGAAAAGGAAAGCCGAATTTTCGTTCCTTTCAACCAGTCCAAGAATTTCCTTAATTTCCAAATTAACCCGCTTTATCTTAGAATTTTAATTTCTTTTAACTTAATTTAGTTTAACTAAAATTAGAGAGCAAGCAATACGGAAATAGAAATGAATTATGTGGATCATTATAAGAAAGACGCCGAGGAATTCGATTATTTCGAGCCCCGAAGCGGCGCTACTCTTGCTGATGAAAAAAGATTAAGGGAATACATACTAAGTAAAATACCCTCTTCCCCCTCATTTATACTCGATTCAGGCTGCGGAAGCGCCTGGGGGGCATCGGAACTACTGCCTAAAGGGCATACTGTTGTATCAACCGATATTTCATTTGTAAATGTATCAAAGGCAGTTGAGAAATATCAATCCGGCAGACATTTTGGCGTTGTCTGCGATTCTCTCCGGCTTCCATTCAAGGATAATGCATTTGAAACCGTAATTGCTTCCGAAATTATTGAGCACACAACGGACCCGGAAAACTTTGTTCACAGCCTTCTTAGAACCGCAAAACAGAATGGAAAACTTATTGTTACCACTCCTTATAAAGAGAAAATCCAGTACACTCTATGCGTGCACTGCAACCAAAAGACTCCCCTGCATGCGCATCTTCATTCATTCGATGAAAATATTTTGACCGGCTTCGGCAAAAAAGCGGGTGCCGAAAAAATTGAGTTTTCCATCTTCGGCAATAAGCATCTTATTTTCTTAAGGACTTATGTAATTTTAAAATATCTTCCATTCGCATTATGGAAAATTACGGATAAGCTTTTCACAAAACTGCTCGGCAAGCCTGTCCATATTCTTCTGGAATACTACAAATAAAAAAGCCGGCTTTTAACCGGCTTTAACTTTTAATCAAAGAACTTTTCGAGAGTTTTAATTAATTTCTCCCCTCTCAGTTCATCCCCCATAGCTACTATCTTGCCTGTTTTATCAATAAGGAACGGGCTTGGAATAAACCTTAAATCGAAATCCTCTTTAATTTTCGGGTAGAGGCACTCTTTTCCCCTGCCGAAGAAAACATGCTTCCAGGGCATAGGCCATCTATCTTTTCTGAAAGGGGCTACATCTTCAGGCTTGGCATCGCATGAGAAACTGATTATCTCCAGTCCCTTATTCTTAAATTTATTGTACGCTTCGTGCAAGGTTTTCATTTCGCCTACACAAGGACCGCACCATGTAGCCCAAAAGTCAATCATATACACTTTTCCTATCATTCCTTCCTTTGAATATTTGACCGAAGGGTCTTCCATAGAAGGGACTTCAAAATCGGGGACCATCATTCCATCCTTAAGTTTCGGTTCCCTTTCAAGTTCTGCCTTCGAAGGCTGATTTGGAGCCGGTATTATTTTGGCCGCCGGTATTGTCTTTACTTCTTTTTTCTTATCCTGCGCACTTAAGGAAACTGATAACGCAATTAAAAGTATAACCGTAATCACGAATAAATTTTTCATTTTATTCCCTTTTAATTAATGTTCTTTCGAAAAAACGAGAGTAACACCGTAACTGAAACGGTAATTCTGTTTAGCATTCGAAAAATCGTACAGGCTGAGTTTTACAATTCTTGCCTCTTCCTGGCTTTTTTCCTTAAACTGAATATATTTCTCGCGTATATTCTTTTCCGTTTTCCAATCGGTCGTATCCTTCTCCCAATCAGAGTTGAAGCATTCTTTCAGCTTAGCAGATAATTCAACGAATATTCCCTGCGCGGCTGCCATGTCGTTCCCTTTATAGAATACCGCGCTGTACGATCCGTCCCTTTCCAGGTTAACATCGGTGGCATCTTTCATTTTGTAGAAAGTATCCTTACCATCAACCGGGTTATCGAAAAAGAGGAAATAAGCCTTGGCGTGTTCCGTTAAATAAGAAACCGCTGTTTTAAAATCGGCGTCCGGCGCAAGTGAAAGTGAATTTTCGTTTGTAAAGGCGTACTGGAAATCATATTCTCCCGATGCGCTTTCGTCGGCAACAAGATACAGAATATAATTACCCGATTTAGGAAATACAGCCGAAAGGATTGCCGTATGCTCATCCCTTCCGGGCACCTGTTTAATTACACTGCCTTTTTCATCGGCAAGCACAAGAGAGGGTTTGAATGAGGGGGAATAGATTACAAAATCGGCAGCTTCCCCTTTATTGGCGGGAATTTCAAATCCCTTGTAACGGCCGAAATCTTTTTTAACAAGGTCTGCTTTGGTAAGCATGCCTTTCGATTTGTAAAACTCTACCTGAAAAGGAGACTGCGCGCGGTTGATTACTGCCGAAATTAAAAATATTAATACCATTAATAGAAGAAATTTCTTAATCCCTTTCATAATAATCCCCTTTGTTATTAATCAATCTCTTTTAAATCCGTCGGGTGTTACATAAACATTAAAATTAGCGTTATAACCGTCTGCGTAAAGAGGGATATAATGTTTCTCAATATCGGCAAGTGGAAAAATCTCTTGAATTGCTACAAGCGTATCCCACACAAAATTGCCCGGTTTTTCCGAAACATTTATGTCAATATTTTTAGTATCGTAATTACTGGTATATTGCCCCTTAACCAGGCCGTAAAAACGGAATCCGTCAGTAACTCCTAAAGATTTTAGCCAGTCCGGTGCCGAAAGTGTTTCCCCCATAAGCAGATAAGAACCATTCGGCAGTGCCGCCCCCTGCTGGCTTTGAGTCTTCTCGTCCCGCTGTATTTTAATTGAAATTGAGGAGTAATCCCCCGTGGAAGCATATAAATAGACTTCGGCGCCTACTTTGCCCGGCTGATAAGCGGGATAAGCCCTGATGTAAAAATTTACATAGGTAAATATTCCGCTTACTGCTAAAAAAAAGATAAGCACTAAAAATTTAGCTACAGCCGATTTATAATTCGGGCTGCCAACCGTCATTCCGAAAATAACGCCGAAAAGCCAGCCGATTCTTCTGCCTAGGAAAATAAGCAGACTAATGAATATTGCCACCATAAAGAAGAAACCAATATAGACAAAATAGTCAGCCGCCGACGCGTACATAACACCTCATCTTTTTTTCAGACGAAAATAAGTAATCATTTCAGTCCCGTCAATGATTTGCGTCATCTTTCTTTAAATTGAACCTTTTCCTTTCGTTTACATCCAGGTACTGTTTTCTCATTCTTATGGATTGAGGGGTTATTTCCACCATTTCATCTTCGTTTATGTATTCAAGGGCTTCTTCAAGCGAGAATTTAATAGCCGGAATAAGTTTAATGGATTTATCGCTTCCCGAGGCTCTCATATTAGTAAGCTTTTTCTCACGCTGAACGTTAACTTCGATATCAAATTCCTTGGTATGCTCGCCCACAACCTGCCCGGCATAGATATTTTCCCCCGGTTCGATAAAGAACTTTCCCCTGTCCTGCAGACCGTCAATAGCGTATCCGGTAGAAGGTCCCGAGGCCATCGAAATCAATACTCCCGCGTTCCTCTGAGGTATTGAACCCTTAAAATATTCATACTGGTAAAAGCGGTGGTGCATTATTCCTTCCCCCGAGGTCGCGGTTAATACTTTACTGCGCAGACCAATAATACCGCGGGACGGAATGTGGAATTCGAGCTGCTGAATTGAACCTTTCGGCTCCATCCTTTTTAATTCCCCTCTCCTCTGCCCTACAATTTCAATTACTTTTCCGGCAAATTCCGAAGGTACATCAACTATAAGTATTTCAATTGGTTCAGCCTTTTTACCCTGTATTTCCTTGTAAATAACTTTCGGCTGCCCTACCTGTAATTCGAATCCTTCGCGCCTCATATTTTCTATAAGAATTGAGAGATGGAGTATTCCCCTGCCCGATACTTTAAATGTATCGGCCGAATTGGTCTCCTGCACCTTTAAAGCCACATTGAGCTTTAATTCTTTAAGCAGTCTTTCCCTTAAATGGCGCGAGGTAACATACTTTCCTTCCTTTCCGTAAAAGGGGGAATTATTTGACATAAAGAACATAGTTATAGTCGGCTCGTCTATTGATATAATAGGCAGAGGCTCCGGATTTTCGGCATCTGCAATCGTATCGCCAATATCAACATCCTCTATACCCACCATGGCGCAAATATACCCGCACTGCACCAGGTCAGTTTCGGTTCTTGTAATTCCTTCAAAAAGAAAGAGCTGTTTTAATTGTGCCGGATGTTCCGACCCGTCTCTTTTTATAATTACTAGGTTCTGGTTCCTTTTCAATTCTCCCCTGTAAACCCTTCCTATGCCTATCCTGCCTACATAATCATTATAGTCTATCGTTGTTATCTGAATCTGCAATGGCCCTTCTTCCGACCTTGGGGCAGGAATATAATCCATAATTGTATCGAGGAGCGGAATCATATCTGCTTTTTCCTCTTCCAAGTCTTTAACTGCCCAGCCGTGCCTTCCGCTCGCATAAATAACGGGGAATTCAAGCTGTTCTTCATCAGCACCTAAATCGATGAACAAAT